>DASWIR010000425.1:0-8776 GCA_036397575.1 Alteraurantiacibacter sp.
CAGCGAGAACGCCGATTTCGCGCAGAGCGTGATCGATGCGGGGCTGATCTGGGTCGGGCCAAAGCCCGCCAGCATCCGCGCGATGGGCCTCAAGGACGCGGCCAAGCAGCTGATGCGCGCAGCGGGTGTGCCGGTGACGCCGGGCTATGACGGCGCGGATCAATCCGTTGAGCGGCTTACCACAGAGGCCGAGGCGATCGGCTATCCCGTTCTCATCAAGGCGGTCGCGGGCGGCGGCGGCAAGGGCATGCGCAAGGTTGATGCGCCCAGCGATTTCGAGACCTCGCTAGAAAGCTGCCGCCGCGAGGCCAAGGCCAGCTTTGGCGATGATCGGGTGCTGCTCGAAAAGTGGATCACCTCGCCCCGACATATCGAGGTGCAGGTGTTCGGCGATGCCCACGGCAATGTCGTCCACCTGTTCGAACGCGACTGCTCGCTCCAGCGCCGCCACCAGAAAGTGATCGAGGAAGCTCCGGCGCCGGGCATGGACGAAGCGACCCGCGAGCAGCTGTGCGCGGCGGCGGTGCGCGCGGCCAGGGCGGTCGATTATGTCGGCGCCGGCACCATCGAGTTCATCGCCGACGGCTCGCAAGGCCTCTGCGCCGACCGCATCTGGTTCATGGAAATGAACACCCGCCTGCAGGTCGAACACCCGGTGACCGAGGAAATCACCGGGGTCGATCTCGTCGAATGGCAGCTGCGCGTTGCCAGCGGCGAGCCGATTCCGCTCAAACAGGAGGAGCTGTCGATCAACGGCCACGCCATCGAGGCGCGGCTCTATGCCGAAGACCCGACGAAGGGATTCCTGCCGAGCACGGGGCAGATCCTGCGCTGGCACATGCCGGAAGACTACGTCCGCATCGATGCTGGATACGAAGCAGGCTCGATTGTGCAGCCGTTTTATGACCCGATGCTGGCCAAAGCGATCGTGCACACCGACACGCGCCACAACGCTATCTGCCTGATGATGCAGAAGCTCGAAGGCCTTGCCGTGTGGCCGGTCATAACGAACGCCGGCTTTCTATATCAAGCCATCCGCCATCCGACATTCACAGCGGGTAATGTGACGACCAGCTTCATAACCGATCACGAAGCGGAACTCATTCCGTCGGGAGAACCGTCGGCCGCAGTACTGGCGACGGCCGCCAAGCACCTCGTCGATGAGTTCGCAGGGCCAACCAAGACCGGCTTTCGACTGAATGCGGTCGGACGACACAGCGTGCGCTTGCGAATGGGCGATCACGCATTGGAAGTTGCAGTGCCCACCGAATGGCCGGAAACCTATTCCTCTTCCGCTTCTCCCGGTGTCGCGCTGGTCACCGAAGCCGGTCAGACATTCGCAATCGGACTCGATCACGTTCGTGGAACACCCGGTGCCTCCCTTGCAGACGGCGCCATCCTCGCCCCGATGCCGGGCAAGGTGATCGCTCTCGATGTCGCAGAAGGCGACCAAGTTGAAGAAGGCCAGCGGCTGCTGGTCCTCGAAGCGATGAAGATGGAGCATGCGCTGACCGCGCCCTTTGCCGGGACGGTGCGCGAGCTGGCCGTTGCAACCGGCGCGCAGGTCGAGGTCGAGCAGCAACTGGCAAAGGTGGAGCGGGCGGCGGACTGATCCAACTCGTCATTGCGAGCGAAGCGAAGCAATCCAGTTTGCGCGCGATCCGGCTCTGGATTGCTTCGTCGCCTTTGGCTCCTCGCAATGACGAATGCCCCCCTTGCCACCTTCCGCCCCGTCCGGCAGTTAGCGCTCACAGACGCGAGGGAGTGGGGAATGGCCGAAAAATCGGCAATAAGTGATTCTGCGGGCAAACTGCGCCAATCCGATACCAAGGTGATCGTCGCATCGTCGCTCGGCACGGTGTTCGAGTGGTACGATTTCTACCTCTACGGCTTGCTCGCCGTGATCATCTCGGCGCAGTTCTTTTCCGGCGTCAACGAGACGACCGGTTTCATCCTCGCCCTTGCCGCCTTTGCCGCGGGCTTCGCCGTCCGCCCTTTCGGCGCGCTGGTGTTCGGCCGCATCGGCGACATCGTCGGCCGCAAATACACCTTTCTCGTCACTATGGGCCTGATGGGTGCATCGACCTTCGCGGTCGGCCTGCTGCCATCCTACGAAAGCATCGGCGTTGCCGCACCGCTGATCCTTGTGGGCCTGCGCCTCGTCCAGGGCCTGGCGCTGGGCGGCGAATATGGCGGGGCCGCGATCTATGTCGCCGAACATGCACCGGAGGGGAAACGCGGCCTTTACACTTCCTTCATCCAGACGACCGCGACGCTTGGCCTGTTTGCCGCCCTGCTGGTGGTGATCGGCCTCAGGACCTGGATGGGCGAGGCGGCCTTCGCCGACTGGGGCTGGCGCCTCCCGTTCCTGCTATCCGCGATCCTGCTCGGCATTTCGCTGTGGATCCGCCTTCAGCTTGCCGAGAGCCCCGAATTCCAGCGGATGAAGGAGGAAGGCACCACTTCCAAGGCGCCGCTCTCGGAGGCGTTCGGCCAATGGAAGAACCTTCGCACCGTGCTGATCGCGCTGATGGGCGCCGTCGCGGGCCAGGCGGTGGTCTGGTACACGGGCCAGTTCTACGCGCTGTTCTATCTGGAGCGCATTCTCAAGGTCGATGGCGGCACCGCGAACATATTGATCGCCCTCGCGCTCGCCATCGGCACGCCCTTCTTCATCGTCTTCGGCTGGCTCAGCGACAAGATAGGCAGGAAACCGATCATCATGAGTGGCTGCGCGCTGGCCGCCCTGCTCTACTATCCGCTATTCGGCGCGCTGACGGGGGCGGCCAATCCGGCGCTCGCGCAGGCGCAGCAGACCTCGCCCATCGTGGTCGAGGCCGATCCGGCGACATGCTCGTTCCAGTTCGATCCGGTTGGAGGCAACCCGTTCGATACGACCGGCTGCGATGTGGCCAAACGCGCCCTGGCGCAGACCGGCATTCCCTATGACAATATCGACCTGGTGGCGGGGTCCGACACGCTTGTAAGGGTCGGACCGGTTGTGCTGCCTTCCCTCGCCCACACCATGCCGCCGGCCGCTGAGGCCGATGCTTTCCGCACGGCGCTGGCGGACGCACTGGACGCCGCGGGCTATCCGGCGAGAGCCGATCCCGAAGCGATCAACAAACCGATGATCGTCGCCATACTGACCATTCTCGTGCTGCTGGTGACCATGGTCTACGGGCCGATCGCGGCGCTGCTGGTGGAACTGTTCCAGAGCCGTATCCGCTATACGGCGATGAGCCTGCCCTATCATATCGGCAATGGCTGGTTCGGCGGCTTCCTGCCGACCATCGCCTTTGCCATGGTCGCGGCGACGGGCAATATCTATGCCGGGCTGTGGTATCCGATCGGGATCGCGCTGCTGACGCTGGTCGTGGGCCTGCTGTTCCTGCCGGAGACCTTCCGGCGGCATATCAGCCATAGCGAGTGAATATCCTCCCCCGACGGGGGAGGGGGACCACCCGAAGGGTGGTGGAGGGGCACCTGCCAGATGCACGGCGCCTGCGGCCAGTTCCCCTCCACCGCGCCGCGCTGCGCGCGGTCCCCCTCCCCGTGCCGGGGAGGATCTAACCACCCATATATTCCGCCACCGCTTCCCGCTCGGCCTCGCTCATATGCAGGCCGAGCTTGCTGCGCCGCCAGAGTATGTCTTCGGCGCTGACGGCCCATTCCTCGCGGGAGAGATAGTCGAGTTCGGCCTCGCTCAGCCCTGCACCGAAATCCTGGCCGAGATCGCTCCGGCTGCGCCCACGGCCAAGCCAGCGCATGGCGCGCGTGCCATAGGCTCGGGCGATGCGGATCGCCTCCGCATCCGAGAGGAATTCATATTCGACATGCAATGTTTCGGCGAGGTCGCCCAGCGCATCATGCGGGAAGTCGCCTCCTGGGAGCGGCTCGCGCGAAGTCCATGCGGGGCCGGCAAGCGCCGGCAACCGCGCGGCCAGCTTGTCGACCGCCGCTTCGGCCAGATGCCGGTAAGAGGTGATCTTGCCGCCATAGACGCCGAGCAGCGGCGCACCTTCGCCGGGCTCGCTCAGCGGCAGGCGGTATCCACGCGTCGCCGCCTCGGGACGGCCGGAGCCGTCATCGACGAGCGCGCGCACCCCGGCATAGGTGTGGATGACATCCGCCGGCGTTACCGGCCTCGCGAAATAGCGGCTTGCCGCTTCGCACAGATATTCGATCTCGTCCCCGGCGGCCTGGACATCCACCAGCGATCCCGAATGATCGCGGTCGGTCGTACCGATCAGCGTGAAGTCGCGCTCATAGGGAATCGCAAAGCATATCCGCGTGTCGGGAAGCTGGAAGATATAGGCATAATGATGGCCGAACAGGCGGCGCGTCACGATATGTGACCCGCGCACGCGGCGAATGCCGTAGCGCGGCGTCTCGCCCGCCAGTTTCGCCACATCGTCCGCGCCGGGGCCACCGGCATTGACCAGCGCCTTCCCTGCGAATTCCCCGGCCGAAGTTTCGACCAGCCAGTACTCCCCTTCCCTGCGCGCTGAGCCGACGGGTGTGTGCGTGCGGATTTCCGCCCCCCGCTCCTTCGCATCGAGCGCGTTCAGCACCACCAGCCGCGCATCGTCGACCCAAAGGTCCGAATATTCGAAGCCGCGCTTGAGGCCCGCCTGCAAGGGTGCGCCCGCTTCATGGCGTGCGAAGTCCACGCTCCGCGTTCTCGGCAGCGAACGGCGGCCCCCGATATGGTCGTAGAGGAGCAGGCCGGCGCGCAGCATCCATGCAGGGCGCATCCCGGTCGTGACCGGAAGGACGAAGCGCATCGGGCGGATCAGATGCGGGGCGATCCGCCAGAGCTTCTCCCGCTCCTGCAGCGCTTCGCGCACCAAGGCGAATTCGTAATATTCGAGATAGCGAAGCCCGCCATGGACCAGCTTGGTCGAAGCGCTCGACGTACCACTTGCAAGGTCGCGCGCCTCGAGCAGAAGCACGCGTCCCCCCCGCCCCGCTGCATCGCGGGCAATCCCTGCGCCGTTCACCCCGCCGCCGATGACGATCAGGTCGAACGGCTCCGCCATCAGAAATCGAACCTGGTGCCCGGCGGGTTCTTGCGGCGGAACAGCCGCCCTTTCTCGCTGTAGAGCACGAACAGCAGCGCCAGCACGCTGCATACGACCAGCGCCATGGCAAACGGCCGCGCGGTCCCGTCATAGGCCTGGCCGATCGCAAGCCCGACCAGCGCCGCGCCGAACATGCGGAAGAAGGTCTGGATCGAGCTTGCCGCGCCCGCGATTCGCGCAAAGGGCTGCATCGCGATGGAGCCGAAATTGGCCCCGAGAAAGCCCAGCAGGCCAAGATTGACCGACATTAGCGGGATGAACCAGGCAAGGCTGTCTCCCCGGTAATGCGCGGCCCAGAGCTGCACCGCGCTCACCAGGATGAACACGATCACTCCGGCATGCGAGACACGCCGGGCACCGAACCGTTCGACGATCCGCGAATTGACGAGATTGGAGACCGCCATCATCGCCGCCGTCGCGCCGAAGATCACCGGGAACCACTCGCCCGCGCCGAAATGTTCGCCGATCAATTGCTGCGCGCTGTTTATGTAGCCGAAGACCGAACCGATCAGCAGCATTGTGCCGAGCACGTAACCGATCGCCGAGCGGTTCGAAATCGCGGTGAACATGTTGCGCGCAATCACTGCGGGATTGACTCCCTGCCGGTTCTCCGGATCGAGCGTTTCGGGCAGGCGCAGCGAGACCCATAGTGCGGCAAACAGCCCCAATATGCCGAGGCCGATGAAAATCCACCGCCAGCCTGCGAAGATGAGCACCGCCTGTCCCAGGCTGGGCGCAATCACCGGCACGGTGATGAACACGGCGGAAACCAGGCTCATCAGCCGGGCCATCCGGTCGCCTTCGTAGCGGTCGCGGATGATTGCCATCGGGATCACCATCAGCGAGGCGCCGACGAGGCCGGTTGCCGCGCGCAACACCAGCAGCACATCGAAATCGTGCACCAGCGTCACCAGACCCGACAGCACGGCATAGACCGCAAGCGAGGCCAGCAGCACCGGCCTGCGCCCGAACCGGTCGGCAATCACGCCCGGCAGAAGACTGCCGAGGCCGGTCGAGAGCAAGAACACCGCGACCACCATTTGCCGCTGGTTGCCATCGGCCACGCCGAATTCATGCGCCATCTCGTCGAGCGCAGGCAGCATGCCGTCGATCGACAGCGCATTGAGCGACATCAGCAACGCGACCATCACCACCAGCTCGCGCTGGCCGATGATCCGGGTTTCATGTTGCAGCGCAGTACTAGCCATCTCCTGGCCCTAGACTCTGCGGATCGCCAAGGAAAACCGAAATTGCACCGTGCCTTGCGCTCACGGCTGACGAATCGCACGTCCGGGCCTACTCTGACTGAATGGCGAACGGCAGTTCAGGCGATGAAGAAGAGGCCGACGGTCTCAGGAAGATCATCCATGTCGACATGGATGCATTCTTCGCCAGCGTCGAGCAGCGCGACAATCCCGAACTACGCGGCAAGCCCGTGGCCGTGGGCGGATCGTCGGGCCGCGGCGTGGTAGCAGCCGCGAGCTACGAAGCGCGCAGGTTCGGCGTGCGCTCTGCCATGCCGTCGATGACGGCGAAGCGCCTGTGCCCCGACCTCATCTTCTGCAAATCGCACTTCGAGACCTATCGCGAGGTCAGCCGGCAAATCCGCGCAATCTTCCGTCACTTCACTCCCCATGTCGAACCGCTGAGCCTCGACGAAGCCTATCTCGATGTGACCGAAGACCTGCACGGCATTGGCAGCGCCACCCGCATCGCCCAGATGATCCGCCAGCGCATCCGCGAGGAGACCCGGCTCACCGCCAGTGCGGGCGTGTCTTACAACAAGTTCCTCGCCAAGCTCGCCAGCGACCAGAACAAGCCCGACGGCTTATGCGTCATCCGCCCGGGCGAGGGCGCGCAATTCATTGCCGGCCTGCCAATCCGCCGCTTCCACGGGGTCGGCCCGCGCGGGGCGGAAAAGATGACGAAGCTCGGCATCGAAACGGGCGCCGACCTGCGCGGAAAGGACCTCGCCTTCCTGCGCGCCCATTTCGGCGTGTTTGGCGACTATCTCTACCGCGCGGCGCGAGGGATAGACCTGCGCCCCGTGCGCGCCAACCATATCCGCAAGTCGCTGGGCGGGGAGCGGACCTATGGCGAAGACATCTCTTCCGGCGCGGCGCTGCGCAATGCGCTGGAGGACATCGTCGAGATCGTCTGGACCCGGATCGAGGAAGCCGGTGCGCGCGGCCGCACCGTGACACTGAAACTCAAATTCAGCGATTTTCGGGTCATGAGCCGGGCCAGCTCCGTCCCGCAGCCGATCGCTACGAAGGAGGAGTTCGCCCGTATCTCGCGCCAGATCCTGGCGGAAGTACTCCCGCTCCCGATGCCTGTCCGGCTGATGGGCCTGACGCTGAGCGCATTGGAGCGCGAGGCAGAGGAACGTGCCGAGGCGAAGGACGGGCAACTGCCGCTATTCTAGAGTTTTTCCTGGAAAGATTGAATCTCGCGTCCCCGCGAAGGCGGGGACCCAGAGCGGCAGGCGCAGCGCTGGGGGGATTGGGTCCCCGCCTTCGCGGGGACGCGGGTGTTTTTCATTTGAACAGGACAGCCTGCTAACGCATTTTCCGGCCACTGCGTTTCACCACCCAGGCCTCGATCCGGCGCCGCGCCAGCTTGCTGGTATTGCCTGGCAGTTCCTCGAGGGCGAAGAAGCGCGCTTCCACCACTTCGCGCCGGTCGGGCTGCGGCTCCCCAATCGCCCGGGCGGCGAAAATATGGGCGATGTGCGGAGATCCCGATATCGTCTCCTCCAGCCGCTCGATCATCTGCAGCCCGTCCAGTTCGCAGCCCAGCTCCTCCATGAACTCGCGCCGCGCGGCAGCCGGCGGATGCTCCCCGCCACCTATCCCGCCGCCAGGCAGCGCCCACCGGTCGGGACCATAGGAATGGCGAACCAGCAACACGCGTGCCTCATCGTCATGGGCGATGATCGAGACGCCCGCCAACGGCGCTTTCATCAGCCGCCGCCAGCGATGGCGCAGCCAGTGCGCGGCGCGCAAGGCGGCCCTGTGCATGGCCGCCGGGACCAGGTGAGGCAAAACCGTCACAATGTTCTTACTGTAGCCGGCTCGACCGATAATTGAAGGTCGGTGCATTGGGGCCGCGGACTCAGCCCAGCAGGCCGCGCGCCGCGATCCCGGTGACGATTGCGGCAACCAGCAGGACCAGCGCCACCCCCTGCCGCAGCCGGCGCAGCCAGCTCCGGTTCTCGAACCGCGCAGGCACGCTCCATGCCAGCGCCAGCATCGCCGATCCGCCGAGGAACCCGCCCATACCGACCAGCAGCGGATAGGGCATGGCGGCGGCAAGCGCGAAGACGAGGAACCGCGCACCGTCGCCCACCTGCCGTGAGAGCAGTACGATCAGCGTTGCGAAGAAGGAACGCGTGGGCTCCGCCACTTCCTTCCCCCGCCATGGCCAGGCGAGCTCGAAGGCCGCGAGCAGCAAGGCGATCGCCACCAGCATGTCCTTCGCCTGGGAAGGAAGCCAGTCGGCCACCAGGCTGCCCAGCCAGGCGGCGAATGCCGCACTGAGCGCGGAAGCCGCGAAGCATGCGGCAAGCAACACGCGCGATTCGCCGAGTACGGCAGCCAGGCGCGCCACCAGCAACTGGTCGCGCGCTCCGGCCGAAGCGACGGCCGTTGCAATCAGGGTCAGGAAGAAAGCCGGCATCCGCGCGGCGTCAG
>DASWIR010000426.1:0-1763 GCA_036397575.1 Alteraurantiacibacter sp.
ATTGATGGTGCCATCCGGGACCACTATTGGGCTATCGAGATGGGAGGTGAGCTGGCCGGGTTCTTCATGCTGCGCGGCTTGGACACTGGATACGCCAAGCCGAGCTTTGGCATATTCGTCGCGGAGCACTGGAGCGGCCGCGGCCTGGCCGCCGCCGCGCTTGAATATTCCAAGGCCTGGTGCACCGAGCACGGCGTATCGACCATGATGCTGAAAGTCGCGCCGGACAACGCGGCGGCGCGCAGGATTTACCAAGACGCTGGCTTCGTTCCCGTGGGCACCTGCCCCGATACCGGTCACGCGATCCACGAATGGCGGAGCGACCGTTCATGAGTCAGGTCTATCTTTCCACCGGCGCGTTTCTTTCCCGCACTCTTGCCGAAGTGCTGGCCGAGTGCGACGCGCAAGGTATCCGCCACGTGGAGTTGAGCTCCGGCGTGCGTTGGGATGAAGGGCTCCTGGACGGCGTCTGGCAGCGCCAGGACCGAATGAATTACCTGGTACACAACTATTTTCCGCCACCAAGGAAGGCCTTCGTGCTCAACCTTGCCTCTTCGGATCCCGCCCAACTCACCGCAAGTCGTGAGCACTGCCGGGCGGCCATCGATCTTGCCGCGGAGCTTGGCAACCCCTTCTACAGCGTGCACTCCGGCTTCGCGGTCACACTGCAACCCGAGATGCTGGGCAATATCGAGGCGCAGCGTCGGCTGCGGGTGTACGACTACGATGCGGCGTTTCGAACCTTCGTCGAGAGCCTTAGCGAGCTATGCCGTTATGCCGAGTCGCGCGGCCTGCGCTTTCTCATCGAGAACAACGTGATTGCGCACGGCATCGAATGCGACCCGATGCGGCCGCCTTTTCTCATGGCCAGGCCCGAGGAACTGGAGTCTCTGTTCGCGGCGGTCGGGCATCCGGGACTTGGCCTGCTCTTCGACGTTGCGCATGCCAAGGTCTCCGCTCGCACGCTGGGCTTCGATCCGCTGGAGTTTCTCGAGGGGGCGTCGCATCTGATCGCGGCGTTCCATCTGTCCGACAACGATGGCCGCATCGACAACAACCAGCCGTTCTCGAAGGATGCCTGGTTTGCTCCCGCGTTGAGGCGCTTTCCCGACGTACCAATGATCATCGAGGTCTATCGCATGCAGGCGAAGGCGATGCACGAGCAGATCGCCGTGCTGCACGAAATTCTGGCCATCGGGAGCTGATCATGGCCGACCTTTCCCGCAACATCCTTTCCCACAACGCCACCCTGCGCGAGGTGATGGGGCGCCTGGAAGAAGGCATCGGCGGCATCGTCCTCATGGTCGATGCCGGCGGAGTGCTGCGGGGCGTATTTACCGATGGCGATGTTCGGCGCGCACTCCTCGCAGGGGGCGGGATGGACGCCCCTGCCGGGGCGCATATGAATACCCACTACGTATCGTGTACTGCGGGAACCCCGCGCGAGCAAATTCTTGGCCTGCTTTCGCATCGTGTTCGACAGGTACCGATTCTCGATGGCGCCGGACGGCCGGTGGATATGCTCTCCTGGCTCGATTTCTGGCGCATGGCGGTCGCAAGCCCGACGTTCGGAGGAAACGAGCTCAAGTACGTAAGCGACTGCATCGCGCGCGGCTGGATCTCGTCACAAGGCGACTACGTCGGGCGGTTCGAGGAGCGCTTCGCGACGCTCCACGGTGGCGGACTAGCCGTCTCCACGACCAGCGGCACTACTGCCCTGCACCTCGCCCTTACGGCGCTCGGCATCGGGCGTGGTGACGAGG
>DASWIR010000427.1:0-11132 GCA_036397575.1 Alteraurantiacibacter sp.
TCTGGCCGGCCCTTGCGCCGCTCTGCAAAGGAAATATCCCACCATTGCCGTGGCTCAGGCACGGACTTTCCATGTTCGAGCAGCAGGTAGTGCCCTGCGGGGAGTTTGCGCACGCTCTTCAGGATAGACCGAGTATCGGGCACATAGCCCCAGGCCAGATAGTCTTCCACTGCAAGCGGGTCGATCTCGCGGCGCAGCAGCGGATGTGCTGTCAGCCCCTTCATCTCCGAGGCGAAGGCGATGCTGCCGTCGCTGAGTGGTGCGTAGAAGAGCGGTTTCACGCCCAGCCGGTCGCGCGCAAGGAACAGACGCCGTGTGGGCCGGTCATAAATCGCGAAAGCGAACATGCCGTCGAGACGCTGCAGGCAGTCGGTGCCCCAACGCTGCCAGGCAGCGAGGATCACCTCGGTGTCGCCATCGGTTCGGAATTCGACCCCGCCCTTCTCCAGTTCCCGGCGCAATTCGCGGAAATTGTAGATCTCGCCATTGAAGACGATCACCGCGCGCTCATCGGCGGCAGCCATTGGCTGTGGCGAGCCGGCCAGATCGATGATTGCCAGACGGCGATGGCCGAGGCCCACGCCTGGTGCCGTCCAGACACCGGATCCGTCCGGCCCGCGATGGGCCAGAGCATCGCACATCCGCTCGACCCGGACCGGATCGACCGGCTTGGGCGTAGCACAATGAAAAATCCCGGCAATCCCGCACATGATAGTGGAGTTACGGCAGCCGGGCGATGCCGTCCATCCACTCTCCGAGCGGCCCAACGGCGGAAAGGAACGTCCTGATCGATTCCCCGGCAGGAGTTCCTGCGCGCTCCTCCGCGGAAAGAATCAGCATCATGGTCGGCTCGGCAGTGAGCGCAAAGCGGTCGGCCATGACCGCAAGTTTCAGACGGCCGATGCTGCCGGTGAGTATCTCTCCATTTCGGTACCAGGTCACGACGAGACGGCGGTTCGCCGTGTCGGCCTGCAAGCGCTCCGCCAACCCGCCATCCATCGCGGGGCGCGATTCCACCCAACGCCAGGAACCGCCGGGTGGCAGTGCGCCTTCGCCGTGCGCGCCCGCCTCGCTCCCCTCCCTCTGTGCGGAATAGAAGGCATAGAATACGTCGACGTTGCGGCCCGATGCGTCGCGATAACGGCCAAGCAGGCGATGATCGGCACCGCTGGCGCGCGGCTCCCACCGGACATCCGGCGCATAATCGACCAGCTGCCAGCCTGCGACACCTGGAAGAGCGATTTCGCGCGGAACTTGCACGGACAGCTTGTTAGCGCTGGCCGCCCACAGGGCTGTTCCCAGCCCGAGGCCCAGGATTGCCAACAGTCCTGCCCCGCCGGCCATCCGATAGCGCTCCATACGCTTCAGCAGCGGCGAACCCTCGATTGCCTCCACATCCACGAAGTTCCCGCTGGCCGGCCGATCGAAAAATCGCCAGCTCAGCCCCAGCAGGATCGCGATCACGACCGCGAAAAAGACCCAGCCATAGACGATGTGATCGAACCCTGCCGCAAATTCGACGCCCTGCGACTGCGCGATATAGATCGTGCCCCAGGCGCGTACGCCGTTCGCGAGGATCGGCACGGCGATCGCCAGTGCCATGAATCCGGCGCGGCGCCACCAACTGCGGAAGCAGAGATGGCAGACGAGTACTCCCAACGCGATCATCGCGACGAGGAACTTCACGCCGGAACAGGCTTCGGCCACTTCGAACAGACCAGCAGGAGTATCGATGAATACGCCGTCGATCGTGGCAGGAACACCGCTCAATTGCGTGAGTGCAATTGTGATCTTGGCTGTGGCCATTTGCAGCGCGGGCACGAACTCGTCGCCGACAGGCACCAGGAAAGCTGCATAGGCCAGCGGGAATGCCAGCGCGGCGGTCACACGCGGGCCGAGCAGTGCAATCGCCGCCGCCGAGAGCGATGCTACCAGCCCCAGGTGCCGTGCCGTATTCAACCCGCTCATCGCGCCCAGCAGCCAGACAAAAAGTGCGCCCGCGAGCAATATCAGCCCAGGCCACCATGCGGATGGCGTCAGCCTCGCCAGCTCGCCCTTGCGCAGCCAGACCAACCAAAAGAGGATCGGCGGCACCAGCAATATGTGATTGTAAGTCGAGGAGTCCCACCATTGCCCGGCCATGTCCGCCCAGTCGCGGGCAAAGAGCAGCGACAGTCCGGCCCACGCGAAAATCAGGAGAGACAGTGGTGCACGCCACTGCGCGGGAACAGCACTTTCGATACGCTTCTGCGCAGGAGAGAGGCTCGCGTCAGGAAGCATGTCCGGTTCCCGGGCCGTCTTCCGGGCCGCCGCGCTCCATGCCGAGCATGGCCGGAAGGTCCTTCAGCATGGCATCCCAGCCGAGATCTTCTACCACGAACCGGCGGGCCGCTCGGCCCATCTCCCCGGCAGCCTGCCTGTCGGCGATAAGCGCCAGGGCCGACGAGATCAGCGCCTCATCCGATCCGGCGGTACGGTAATGCACGCCAGCCTCCGCTCCGACGCCTGTCGCGGCGCATTCGGTAAGCAGAACCGGACATTCCATCGCCATGGCTTCCAGTACCTTATTCTGCACGCCGCGCGCGATCTCGAGCGGCACCAGCACCAGGTCGGCCGATTTCAGGAACGGCCGCACATCGGGCACTTCGCCCCAGATGCGCACGCCATCGGACATATTGCACTCCGTCAGCACACTGTCAGGCGAGCGCCCGACGCAATGGAACATCGCCGTGGGGTGGGCCTTACGGATTGCGGGCAGGATATGGCGTATGACGCGCAACGCAGCCGAGATATTGGGCGGATAGTCCATCTGCCCGGTAAAGACGATATGGGGCCCGGGCATGCCGTCCAGCTCCCTATGCGGCGATACCGCAATGGGATCGAAATGACGGGCATCGATGCCATTGCGCATGACGGTGATTTCAGTGCCCAAAAGATCGTCCATGCGCCCGCGCAACAGGTTCGCTTCCTGTTCGCTCACCAGCAGCGTGAGGTCCGCCAGTTGGGCAAGCCGCTCTTCTTCGACAGCGAGCAGCCGCGCTTCACGCCTATAGATCCAGCGCGTGAGCCTGCCTGCCTTTTCGGCATAGGCTTCCAGCTTGGCGGAATCGACATCGACCAGGTCGACGATGGTCCGCCCGGCCCAGCCCCGCGGAATGTACATGCCCATCTGGCCGGAAAAGACATAGATCGCCTGGATCGGCCGCGTGGCAATCGTGCGAGCCACGTAATCCGATATTTCGTGGCTGCGGAAGGCCATGGCGCTGACCGACCGCCGCATCAGCAGGGCTTCCGCGCCGGCCAGCAACAAGGACTGTTCACGCTGGGCCAGGCAGTGGCTGGCAGTGGCCGCCGCCAGTTCGCCCTCCATCATCAGGTCGGCTTGGTTTTCGGCAAAGGTCGCCACATGCACGGGCGCAATGTTGACAAGGCGTTTCAGCACATGGTGCGAGCGGATCTTGTCGCCGCGATCGGGTGGGAACGGCACGCGATGTGCAATGAACAGGATTTCGGGCGCAACACTCATCCCAGACCCCGGGCGATGACCGGGCCGAGGCGGTTGGTCACTGCAAGCGGCAGGCGCTTCCACATGGCGATGCGGGCGGCATGGTGCGCACTTTCAGGATTGGCGTCACGCGGCGCGCGGCCGGGAGCAGTCCAGCTGGTATAATGGAGCGGTTCGGGTTCGAAGCCCCAGTTCCTCTTGAAGGCGAAGGCGCCGCTCCCCGTCTTGGAACGCCCGAAGTCGAAGGTGGTACAGCCGCGCCGGCGCGCATGGAGCATCAGTTCGAAATACATGCGGTCATTCGCGCGAAGACGCCGCGCCGCCGGTGTGCCGCCGCCCCAATAGGGGAGCACCGCACCATCGTGATAGAGCGACAGCACGCTTGCCACCGGCACGCCTCCGCCGCGAATTGTCAATATGTCTGCATCGAGCCGGTCGAGCACGGCATCGAACAGGCTGCGCGGGAAGACCGGCGTCCCCAGATTGCGCACACTTTCGGAATAGACGGCATAATGTGCGGCACGGTCGGCCTCTGCGGTACCGATGCTCATTTCGAGGTCGCTGGCCAGTCCCTTGCGGACTTCGGCGCGCTGCTTGCGCGGAATCGCCAGCAATAGCTCTTCATCGCCCTCGGCCAATTCCTTGCGGAAGATCGCATGTGTATCGCTGTGAACCGACCAGTTGCCAGGAGCCAGTCCACCGCGCAGCTCCACCGAAGCACAGGAATGGCGCTGGGCAAGCTCCTCCACTGCTGCACACAGCGCATGGGCCGTCGTCGCGCTATCCGCCAACGCACCGCCTTCGACCGCGAAGCCGCTCGACACGAGCGCGCGTCCGAAGACAGGCGAATGCACGAGCGTCAGCGGCAGCCAGCCGGCGAGCTCCCCGCCCCGCTCGGCAATTAGGCCGAGCGCCTGCTGGCCGGTCCCCGCCTCCACCGCCGCGAGCCAGGCGGGCATATGGAAGATCGTGCCACCATTTCGCGCGGCCCAGGCCGCGATCCGATCCGCTTCTCCAGGCTGGTCAAGCTGGGCTGTGCGGATTTGTGCGGCGGAATGGGTGAAGGGCGCATTCACGCCCTTCCCCTGGACTCGTGCTCAAGTTTGCGCGCCTCGCGCAAGGCCAGCGTGTCCATGCGTCCCCAGGCGAATTCGTGCACCAGCTGGCGCAGCTTGCCGCTCATCTTGTGGAGATTGGTATAATGGCGCAGCCGCGATTTGAGTGGGGCGCCTTGCGCACGCGGCTGGCCAGGATCGATTTCCCACGGGTGAAAATAGAACACAGCCGCTCGGCCTTCCTGCCGGTTGACCCGGCGGATTGCCCAGCGCGAAAACGCATAGGGCAGCACGCGGAAGAAACCGCCGCCGCCCGCTGCCATCCGCCGCCCGGCGATTTCGGCAGTGGTCACCGGGATTTCGATAATGTCGGACCATGGAATCGGCTTGAAGGCGAAGCGCGGCGCATCGGGCCAGCCATAGTGATCGTGCGCGATCGGCGCGACCGAGGACGAATAGCTGTAGCCTTGTTCGGCCAGCTCCATAAAGGCCCAGGGGGTACGCTGATCGATTGAGAAGCTCGGCGCGCGATAGCCGCTGACGCCCACTCCCCCTGCATCCTCCAGGGCATTTCGGGCCTTGCGGATGTCCTCAGCAAAGCTCTTGCGGTTCATGGTATGGACGCGGGCATGATCCCAGCCGTGGCTGGCGATTTCATGCCCCTGGCCGGCAATCCTTGCGATCAGTTTGGGATGGCGATGCGCAACCCAGCCCAGCGTGAAGAACGTCGCCTTCACCTCGGCTTCGGCGAATAACTCCAGCACCTGCTCGACATTGCGCTCTACCCGGTCGGGCAGGCTGTTCCAGTGCCCGCGCTCGATCACTTCCTCAAACGCACCGACCTGGAACCACGCCTCCACATCCACGGACAGGCCGTTGAGGATGCGGTGACGGTTCTCGGCCTGCAGCACGGGATAATGGGCGTTCACCTGCCTGCTCCGTCAAGCGGCCTGCGGATGGTCGATTTCACCCTCGACCCACTCGATCAGCATGGTGATGGTGTGGCGCAGCGTTCGTTCCTGCTCGTCGATCTTTTCGACAACGGCATCGACCCGCTTGCCGAGCGTTTCCAATTCGAGGCGCGGATCAGCCCTCACCTCGGTCATGCCTTCGATGCGGCGGGCAAGTTCCGCCATTTCTGCGCGCAGTTCGGCAGAATTGTCCGGGCCGGGCCCGCGCGCACGCGCAGCGGCGGCGGCAGCCTCCTGCGTCTCGATCACCTCCTTGATGCGGTAGGACAGTTCGATAACCGCCTGTTCGAGTTCGGCAATGCGGCCATCGCGTTCGGCGAGGAGGTCCTCGAAATCTGGGAGCGCGGCCAGGTCGAGTTGTTCCGCCGCGACACTTTCCTCCGCAGTCACCTCGGCTACGGCATTGTCCTGTGCCATCTCAGCCAGCACCGTCTCCAGCATGGCGAGAGTAAGCGCCTGGCTCTTCTCCATCTCGCCCATCAGCATGAGCCGGCTGCCGATCAGGTTCACCTTGCGCGGAATGCCCCCGCTGGCCCTGTAGAGCGCAGTGAACAGGCCCTCCTCGAAGCCGGGATTGCCGTCCCAGCCGACATGCGTCAGGCGATGGACAAAATAGGGCTCGATCTCGCCTTCCTGCATCGCATCCAGGTGATGCACGGCGATCACGCGCTGGCGCAGCTGTTCCAGCCCCTCGTGCCCCTGCAGCGTTTCGCGGAACTCGGGCTGGCCCAGCAGCAATGTCTGCAGCAGCGGATGATTGCCGAGCTGGAAGTTCGACAGCATCCGCAGCTCTTCGAGCGCATCGATTTCGAGATTCTGGGCCTCGTCCACCACCAGCAGGCAGCGGCGTCCAGCCCGAGCTTCCTCGTGCAGGAAGTTCTCGATTTCGCCCAATGCGCTGGCCTTGTCGTGTCCCTCGACATGCAGCCCGAAGCTCTGCGCCACGACATGGACGATCTCTTCCGCGTCGAGCTTGCTGGTGACGACCTGACCGACCGTGAGCTGCTCCGGATCGACGGTCGCCATCAGATGCGCGACGAGGGTCGATTTGCCCGCACCGACCTCGCCAGTGATGACAATGAACCCTTCGCCCTGCGCCAGGCCGTAGGTGAGGTAGGACAGCGCTTTCCGATGCGTCCCGCTCGGATAATAGAAAGCCGGATCGGGCGTGAGCTGAAAGGGCTTTCCGAAAAGTCCGTAATAGTCGTTGAACATGATCCGGTTCTCCGGGCCTAGAAGTTGTATCGCATGCCGACCAGCGCAGAGGCGACCGTCAGGTCGTCGAGCATATCGCGGCTGATGGTATCCACGCTGATCGCTGCATTGGCCGAGAGCTTCTCGGTCAGGTTGCGCCAGTAGTTGGCGGTTGCGCCATAGGATGACAGGTCGCCCAGCGGATCGACCCCGCTGTTGAACCAGTTGGCATAGATATTCCCGGACAGGCCCGAACGCTGGTCGAGCCTGTAGGTCACGTTGGCGCCAAGCCAGTATGTCTCGTCCACCAGGCCATTGGCAGGCGCAAGGACGGTACCCGCAGCGGCGATGAACTTACGCCGGTCATAGCCTGCGCCGATGCCCATGGTCACGCGGCCGGTCGTGCGGCCATAAGCGACGGCGACACCGCGTGCCCGGAAAGTCGCGGAACGAATCGAGCCAAGTACCCCGTTGAGGCAGGCGCTGCTCTCCACGCCGACGACGCAGCCGGCCAGCTCGCCGGTCAGCGGGTTGCGGAATGCAGTGAAATCGGCCGGCAAATTGGCCAGTGCATTGGTGAGTTGGCCGCCGAAGCCGGCGACATTATCATAGACGGCGACGTTAAGACTGCTGCGGCTACTCGGCGCATAGGACAGCGTGCCGTAGAAGCTGGTCGAGCCATATCGGCGGCCGATGTGAGCTTCCAGCGAAGTGCGGCGGCTTGGGCGCCACAACACGCCGACATCCCAGATCAGCCCGTCGGTCTGATATGCGATCTGACGCGGCTGGCTTTCATCCGTGACGAAGCGGCCGTCCGGGCCGATGACAGGCGCATCGGTGACCGGATCGCGCACCGCGTCGCGGCTCGAAATCTCGACATCCTCGTAACCCACGCCGCCGATCAGCGCGAGATTGGGACTGAGCGGCACCAGCACGTCGCCGCGCACGAAGGTGTCGCGCACGCGCTGGTCGAGATTGGACAAGTCTTCCTGGTAGTAGCCCCCGCCCACGCCGACGCCCACCGGGAGCGGCCCGTCGGTCGGACTGGTGCCGATCCGGGCATTGGCGAGATGAACCGTGCTGTCGTCGAATACATCTACCGGTTCGGCGCCGGGCGCGACGGAAAGCACTTCGGGTGCTTCCACCCGACTGTAGCCCAGGCGGTAGTGCGCCTCCACCTGTACGTCTCCGGCATTGGTGGTCAGGGATGGGCCGGCGTAGAAGGAGTATATCTGGCTCTCGGAATCGGCGTCGGCCAAGGGACCGATGCTGACCCCACCGCCACCATCGACACGCGCGTGAGTGGCCATAGCCCCCGCCTCGAACGTCAGATCGCGCGGCACGATTGCCAGCGAGCCGCGTGCAATTCCGCTGATCACGTCGCCATCGGGCGCGTCGTCCCCCCAGCCGATACGGCGCTCGTAGCGGACTGAAACGGCGGCGGCGCTGTTGCGCCCGCTGATCGTCGCATCGACGCCCGCGGCGAGCCGCGAATAGGTAACCACGTCGTCGCCCGGCGAGAGCTCCGCCTGCAGGACCTGGGCGACCTCGATATAGGGCGAGATTTCGCTGCGGCGCTCGGTGTCCGCACCCTCTTCGCTCTCTTGCGCGAATGCGGCGGCGGGCATCGCGAGCATGGCGAGGCAGATCAGGCGGATGGAGAGGAAGGCGGGCACGGTCATTCTCCGGAATATCCGTAATAGGAGCCGAAACGGCGTCCGCTCGGGCTGAAATTGACTGCGTTGAGCAGCAGCTTGATGTCATGGCAGTGCGAGAGCAGCTGCAGGGCGTCTTCGAGCGCGCTCTGCCCGGTGCTATCGGCGCGGGTGACGAGCACTGCCTGACCTACGAACTTCGCCAGTTCCGCCGCCGGAGAAGCGGCAAGTGCAGGCGGGCTGTCGAAGATCACGATCCTGTCGGGCGTACCCTGCACCAACCGCATCAACACATCGGACGTCCGGCGCGAGCCGAGATACTCGCTGTCCGAAGCGGTCTGGTTGCCTGCTGGAAGAACATGCAAGCCCGGAATGTCGGTGGAGATCACGCAATCCTCGACCGCGATCCCGGGGTCGGCGAGCGCGTCCATCAGGCCGGGACCGCGCGGAAGACCGAGCAGCGAGAGCACGGAAGGCTTGGCGAAATCGGCATCTACGAGCAGAACTTCGCTGTCCTTTTCAGCCGCCATCGCCAGCGCGAGATTGATCGCGCAGAAAGTCTTGCCTTCGCCCGGATGCGGCGAGCAGATAAGCACAAATTGCGCACGCTGCGGCGGCAGAGCGGGATCCGGATCGCGCGCGGCATTGAGCAGCTCGCGTTTCACGATACGGAATTCCTCGAGCAAACTGGTGACCGGGCCGCCGGGTACGATCAGCCCCTGGTCCCGCAAGCGCTCGCGGTCGATCCGAAGTTCAGGGCCCGTAAAACGAACCGGCGGAATAGGCGCGGCGGGCGCGGCAGGCATTTCGGCCGCGGCTGTCGTCATATCCTCTGTCGCCGGTGCTTCGGGAGACAAAACGGCGCGAGCACGCTTGCGCTCTTCCCCACGCTTCCTCGGGCGCTCGGCGAGCGCCCTGGGCACGGGGGCCGAGCGGAACGCGCCAGGCACGCCCTCGCCGCCCAGCAGGTTGCCGGCCCGTTCGAGCAGCGACTTGCCGTCTTCGGGTTTCTCGCCTTCAGGCGGGAGGGGAATGTTCTTGAGTTCGGTCACTGCATACCCCTTCAGGCGACCATGCCGCGCTGGACGAATTCGACTGCCATCAGCACCACGAACAGCACGCCCAGGCCCCCCGCGGCCCCGGCAAACTGCTTCATCCGTTTCCGGCGCAGTTCTCTCGCCCCATCGGTCAGGACGTGGCTGATCGAGCCGATTACCGGCAGGTCGAAGGCGCGCCCAAGCTGACCGGAAGTGGCAAAGGTCGAGTTGATCTTGCCGAGACCGAAGGCCGCACCCGCCCCGCCGGCCAGGCCGACGAACAGCACACCGAACAGCAGCAGCGGCCGATTGGGTGCGGCGGGGACGCGCGGAAGCGTGGGCGGGTCGATCACTTCGAACTTGATCGCGCTGCGCTCGCTTTCCACCTGGCCGCGCAGCTTCAGTTCCTCGCGGTCCTGCAGAAGTTCGTCATATTGCTTGCGCAGCACCTCGTAGTCGCGGCTGATCCGCTGAGCCTCGGCAGCGGCGCCCGGCTCCTGCGCCTGGCTGGCGACGGTCGAGGCGATTTCCGACTGCAGCGCCGCAGCGCGCGAGCGCAGCGACTGGACATTGGCCACCCGCTCGCCGCGGATCGATTGCAGCGAAGTCCATGCCGGGTTGGACGTGCCGCCGGCGGAACCTGCATTCTCGGCCTGCTCCCTGAGGCTTTCGACCTGCCGGAGCGCTGTGGCGACATCGGGATGGCTGTCGGTCAGGCCGCGGGCGCGCAGATCGGAGAGGTTCGACTGAGCCTGGGCCAGCGCGGCACGCGGGCCGCCCGAACCGGGCCCTGTCATGAAGCGGGGTGTCGAGGCCAGCTGACCTTCGATCGCCGCGAGCGAGCTTTGTGCGGCGGCGAGATCGGCTTCCACGCTGCGCAATTCCGAACGCGTGCCGGACAGGCGCGAGGCGATTGCCTGCGCGCCGCCGATCAATTCGGGATGCTCGGATTCGAAGGCCAGCCGGCGCTGCTCGGCCTCTTCGAGCTGGCGCTGGCGGTCGGTCAACTGCGTATCGAGGAATTCCAGGGTTTCGCGCATTTCGCCCCTGGAACCGCCGAGATTTTCTTCGCGGAAGATGTCGATCATGCGCTGGACGATGTCCTGCGCAAGCTGGGCATTGGCGGCGTCCGACAGGTCGCTGCGGCCGCTCGATGCGGTGATTTCGAACAGATTGTCCGCCTCGCTCTTGACCTTGATGGTCTCGGCAAGACCCACCACCGCCTGCTCCATCTGACGTTCGCTGGTGATGCCCGAGCCGATCGAGGTGGAGCGGATGACCTTTTCGAGGTTCACCGCGCTGGTCAGGGTCTGCTGGACCCGCTCGATATCTTTTTCGCGCGTGGCCGCACCGATCCCGATCTGCTGCGCCAATGCATCGTCGAGCTGGACGAAGATGCGTGTCTTCGCCTCATAGCTGTTGGGGAACAGCGCCACGGCGAACCAGCCGAGCACGCAGATGCCCCAGGCAACGCCCAGCGCCAGCCAGCGGCGGTTCCAGACCGACCAGAGCGCGGCGCGCGCTTCTTCGACCAGCGAGTTCATGTCTTTGCCCCTGTGCGCGCCATGCTCAGAACATGCTTTCGGGAATGATGATGACGTCGCCGGGCTGCAGCAGGACATTGGCCTTGGTGTCGCCATCCTTGAGCAGGTCGCCAAGGCGCAGCGCATATTCCTGCTGCTTGCCGCTGGTCTTGTCGAAACGGACCAGCTTGG
>DASWIR010000428.1:0-11170 GCA_036397575.1 Alteraurantiacibacter sp.
GGCCAGCAGGAGTTGGTCGAGAAGCTGCTGCCGCAACTCTCCGTGCCCGCGGAAGGCCCGGTGACGGCGGAGCGCCTGTTCGGCCAGGCAGCGCCGCTCCATTTCGAGATCGGCTTCGGCGGGGGCGAGCACCTTGCCTACCGCGCGAACCTTCTGCCCGATCACGGCTTCATCGGCGCCGAGCCCTTCGTCAACGGCGTGGCGCAGGCGCTGGTCCATATCCGGGGCGGCGGACTCGCCAATGTCCGGCTGCATCACGGCGATGCGCTGGAAGTTCTCTCGCGCGTGCCCGACGGCGCGCTGAGCTTCCTCTATCTGCTGCATCCCGACCCCTGGCCCAAGGCGCGCCACGCCAAGCGCCGGATGATGAATGACGGCCCGGTGGAGATGTTCGCGGCCAAGCTGAAGCCGGGCGGCGAGCTGCGCTTCGGCACCGACCACCCGGTCTATCTGCGCCACGCACTGATGGTGATGCGGCGCCACACGGACAGGTTCGAATGGCTCGCCGAAGGACCGCAGAGCTGGCAGGACCGGACCGGCGGCTGGTGCGAAACCCGCTACGAGGCCAAGGCCCGCAAGCTGGGCCACGAGGTCTGGTATTTCCGTTATCGGCGAAGGGGAGCGTGACCCATTCGATGGAGGGAGTGCGATAGCCGAGCAGAAAGAGAGGTCCGCTGAGCGCCCAATGCCGGCCATTCCTGCGAACCGGAGTGCGGCCTAGGAGCGGGCATCAACGACTGGAGTAGTGCCTCTAGAGTCGCAAGGTCGTCGGATCGGCATCCAACGTGGTGCGTCCATCGATCCGCCATTTTCACTGGGCACCAAGTGTCCGATTGAAGAAGTCGAAAGTTTCGGCCCACATAGTGCGTTGCGCCTGACTTTCTGCCTCGGCCGCAGCCCCCTCTCCCTTGGGAGCCCAAGGATCGCCCGTGAGACCATGGCCGGCATCGGGAAAGATTAGCAGCGTAGTCTTCAGGCCGGCTTCGGCGCGGCGCTCCGCGATATTCTGGGCCATATACGCCGAATCCCAGGTCGCATCCTTTCCGGCGCCGGCGACCAGCAGATCCCCTTTGAACGTCTCTACACTGATTCTGGCAGCGGCGGCCCGATCAGGGTGAGCCCGTCGCCCGCCCGCGATGGAGTCGTAGATGCCCACACCGCGATAGTCATAGGGAACGAAGGGAAGAGACCGGCCGTGGAAAGAGAAACCTGCACTTGTACCGGGAGCAACGTTCGGGCCCCAACCCTCCCAGATCACATCGGATGGCGCGCTCGCAACAACGGCCCGAATCCACGGGAAATGAGCGGCTGCAACCAGCGCAAACTCGGCCCCCTTCGAATAGCCCCACAGCCCGATGCGTTCGGCATCGACAGTCGGCTGCCTGGCCAACCAGGCTCGAGCCTGCTCCAGGCGATCAATCGGGATTTCGGAGAAGGCGGCCGGCAGGGCTTCGAGCTCGCGGCGGCCGTTTTGGTCAGGTGGCGAGTAATAGGGAAGACCCAGAACCGCATAGCCCCTCGAGGCGAACATTGGGGCCATGACGCGGACCGTTCCGCTCCCGCCGTCAGAACCGTGCAGCAGAATGATCGCAGGCAGCCGCCCGGCTCCTGGCATGGCGGCGAACACCGATCCGGGGAATGCGGCCACATCCCGGATTTCCACCGAAGGCAGCCATCCATGGATATTCACGGTCGTGGAAGCCAGGAGGCGTCCCTTGGCATAGGCAGCCAACCGCACCTCGGAATAGCGATCGACCGAAGGTGCCTCGGGCACGGCGCTCATCGACCAGAACAGCCCCATCGGGTCAACGCCCGTGTACGAGCCCGCGATCGGAGCCGCGGACGCGAGATCCACACGGCCGTTCGCATCTGCGAGGAAGCGAGCTGACGACCTGAATAGCTGCGGAGCGGGGCCTCCGAAGGTCATCGAGCGCTCGGCGCGGATTTCAACCTCGGCCCCGGCATTGAATTCTGTGAGGACGATATGGAGCCTGTCCGCGAACAGCGCCTCAGGTGACGGCGAAACCCTCAGCTGTTGCGCCCATGCGCTATTGCTTGCGCAAAGGAATAGAAGCGCGCCGATCACCACGAGCGAGGTCAAGTTCCGACGCTGTGCGACAGCCATTCGCTCCCCTTCCCTAGATGGTACATCAACGGACGAAGTTCGGTGACGTTTACGAACGTAACCGGTAAGGAGGAAGAGTCAATTGGGAGGGCCGATCCGCCTGAGATATCGAACGACGAACGCGCCGCGCAAGAAGATCGTCATCTGGTGGCGCTGACGGCTGCGATCGCACAGGCCCGTCGAAAAGCTGCCAGGCCGCAAACGGCCCACAAGTTGCTAAATCCTGAGCGTTCTCATCTCGGCCAATTACGGCCGAGGAGAAGAGCTATGGGATACTCTCGATTTGACCCCGCTATGCAGGGTCGGGCGGCTTGGAATGCCGGAAAGAACCTGGGGACCAAGCGCCCTCTTACTCAAAAGCAGATATGGGCGATCCGCTTCCATCTCGATCGCGAGGGCCGGCTGCGAGACAAGGCGCTGTTCGATCTTGCCGTCGACAGCAAGCTGCGCGGTTGCGATCTGGTGAAGATCAAAATCGGCGACATTGTCTCCGGGGCCGATGTTCGCAACCGAGCGATCGTCATCCAGCAGAAGACGAACCGGCCTGTGCAGTTCGAGCTCACGGCGGACGTTCGCACGACGCTGGTTTCGTGGCTGGAACGCAGAGGCGGTTCGACCAGCGACTATTTGTTCCCTAGTCGTGTGGACCATGCAGGTCACATGAGCACCCGCCAGTATGCGCGTCTGGTCGATGAGTGGGTCAGCGCGATCGGGCTGAGGAAATCCGAGTACGGAACGCACTCGCTCCGACGGACGAAGGCCGCGATGATCTATCGAGCCACCGGCAACATCCGCGCCATCCAGATCCTGTTGGGCCATACGAAGATCGAGAACACGGTCCGTTATCTTGGAGTTGATGTCGAAGACGCTCTGCTTCTGGCTGAGCGCACGGAAATCTGACACCTTCAGGCGGTTGACCTTCGGTTTTGGTCGACCGCTTCCGGGTTGCGATTACGAACGTGCGACTGGCTGAGATGGGTGGAAAAGCGGGCATCATAGTTAGTTGGCTTTGCCATACCAGGTGTTCGGATCGTCCGATGCTACGTCCTGCGTGAGCTGGTCGAGCGCGGGGCCGATATCGTCCTCGCTTGCCGCGTTGCGGGTGTAGGGGTGGCTCCGGTTCGGTCAGCCGCCGCGGCCTTCCCTGCTGACCGATATACTGGCTTGCAGATCCGTCGGACGAATGACCGGATTGACCGGGGCCCCGGCCACGAGCTTGACCCAGAGGGTATCACCGTCCCTGAAATAGGAAGTCTCGTTCGCCTGGCGCAATGCGTCCATGCTGCTCTTTTCCGTACCGGAGGCTGCCTCGGTAAATCCCGGCAGTTCGACCAGGACCCATGAGCCCTGGTCCATTTCGGCCAGGCTGAGAGTGACTTCCGGCCTTTCGGTCTTGACCTGGATCTCGGTGCCGGCACGCACGGTGCTCTGGTCGCCGCTGATCCTGAATTCCTTGCCGCCCCGAACGAGCGCGATGGGCGCCTGCGGAGGACGGCGGGAGAACAGGGCTGCACGCTGGGCCTGGACGAGGGGCGTGTCCGGCGCATTAGGGCCGAGCGAGGCGAGCAGGGCGAACCGGGCGGTGCGGGATTCCAGATCGACTGCGCCTGGAAGTTCGCCCCTGCTGTCCGAGAGATTCAGGCGTCCGATATCGCCCGTGCACACGGAAGCGTTCCAGCTGGGACGGATCTCGCAGCTGTCGTCGGTGGCGACGCTGTCATTTTCGCCGTCGTGCAGCAGGATCTGGGAATCGGGGACGCCGGTCACCGATCCGTCGAGGTCGCGGAAGGACAGGGTCCGATAGGCGTTGCCGCCGCGGTTGTCGTTATCGAACCGGGAATCGTATTTCGGAAAATAGACCGGCTTGGCGTTGACGAACTCGGCACCGCTGATGGTGCTTCCGGTACTGAGCCCCGCGCTCGTGAACAGCAGGAAGGACAGCGCGCCTGTTTTCCTCTGATCGTTGTCCTGGAAATTCACGAATGTCGTGTTCACCACATCATCGCGGTAATCGTAATATTCGTAGCCGCGGATGGGGAAGTCCGGGATGGAGGGCTTGGGCAGGCTGCGGCCATAGGCCACTTCCTCCGGCGTCGTGGGATTGCCGATATTGTCGGTCTCGCCCACGACCAGCGAATCGACCAGCCGCGAACTGAACGGCAGGCTGCCGATATCACCCGCGGCCTGCGTCATGCCGATGGCGTTGTCGGCCAGTTTCATGTTGCTGTACACGTAAAGGTCCCCCCGGCCCCAGAGACCACCATTGCGGTTCTTGTAGGCGGTCAGGTTCTCGAAGTGCGTTTCCATCACTTCGCTCTCCAGATCGGTGGGATCTGCCAAAGGCAGCAACGGGATGGAGGCCAGCCCAAACGTGTTGTCGTGGTCGATGTGCCGGTCGATCAGGAACCCGTCGAAGTTGGAATGGGCCGTGTTGCCCCTGAATTCGCGCAGCGGCGTACGGCGCGGCCAGGTGTTGAGGCTGACTTCCGTACCCAGGAAGGCGCCGTTGGGGTGTTGCGGGATCGAAAACCAGAAGCCGACCTGATCGGAACCTGCCGCCACATTGTCTATGTAGCTGTTGTCCGGGTTGGTGATCCAGAACGACGCCGCCGTGTTGTCCGAAGGCAGCAGGGTGTTTCCGCTGTGGAAGCTGGCTTGCCTGGCGGCTGCAGCATTCGCGTACTGCGTGGCTCTCTCCCCATTGGCGGCGAGATTCGTGGGCACGCAGTCCAATGTCGGGTGACACTTGGTCTGGATGGCCAGATTCCTGATGAACTGGTTGCCCGTCTCGATCCCGTCTTCGATGAAGAAGCAGTGACCCACGGTGTTGTAGGTCACGTTATTCTCGATTCTCAGGTTATTGGTGCCGTGCACCGTCACGCAGCGGCTGTAGGTGTCGTGGATCGAGGCGTTGCGGATGTACATGCCCGCGCCTTCACCCAGGATGTGGAAGTGCATTGGGTAACGGGCGAGGGTCAGGTGCTGGCCCATGCGGTTGAGTTCCACCCCGTCGACGTAGGCTTTCGAGCCGGCCATCGCCATGATGTGGCCGCCGAAGTAGCTTTCGGCTGCATCCTCGGAGGCCTGCACCTTGATGTTGCGCGTCAGCATGGCGACTTCGCCGCGCTCGTCGACGCCGAAGGTGATCTCGCCGTAGTGCATGTACTCGAGCGGCTCGGCGAAGCTGATCGTGTTGCCGCTGACGCGGGTGATCGTCCGGCGTTCGGCCTGGCGCGGATTGAAGTCGGTCGAGGCGAGCACGATCTCGTCGCCCACGCGCCATTCAGACGCGTCGAGGACGTTGATCGAATTGGCACCGGCCTCTGCCGTGCTCGACAGCTTGGTCCAGGTGTGATCGCGGGTGCCGTGCAGGTTGAGGGTGCCGCCCATCAGCATAATGCCGCGGTCGCCCATGGTGTTGACGTCTTCGCCGCGAACGGTGTCGGTCAGCGTGATCGTGGCGTTGTGCTGGAACGGGCTGGCCTCGGTGCCGATCTGCACCTCGCCGCCGGGGACGTAGATCCAGTCGGTGACGAGGTCGAGATCGCGCTCGTCGGCGAAGGTCAGCTTGCCCTGCACGGTGATGCTGCGCAGCGCCGGGGAGCTGACGTCGAGCACCATCTCGGTCCCGCGCGGAATAGTCACTTCCTCGCCGGCCGCGGGTACCTTGCCCGAGGGCCATGCCGAGGCATCCGACCACTTCACGGTCCGCGTGATCGCGGCCGGGGCAGCCACGTCCATCGCCATGTTGGCGTGATCCTCGTTACCCTGCGCGGCGGCGCCGGTACCCATGGCGAGCAGCAGGGAGGCGGGAACGAGGCGAGTATAAAGGAACAGCCGAGACTGTTTGCGCATGACTAAAGTTTCCCCTCTCCGGGACGACGGGTCCCGCACTTGCTTGTTTTGCGAGGGATCATGTAGCGAATGGACTCTTTTGCCAAGCGGTCGAGCAGCAAAAGGTTCGCGGTGCCCATGGGTGCCACACGGTCCCTGTGGGGCGTTTGATTCGTCGCCCAGATGTGGTGCGCATGAGGGACAGGCTAGCCGGCGGAGTCTTTTTCGCATTCGCCGCGAAACTCGCCTTTTCCAGGAAAGACGTCCGCGAAGAGGGTCGTATCCGGAACGGCAGCTTTTCGAACTTGTCGCCCCGTTGCTGTCGGTCCGGAACCGGCCCATTTCCGGTCAATGCAGCGGTCCGGCCCGGCGGCTGGTGCGAAACCCGCTACGAGGCCAAGGCCCGCAAGCTCGGCCACGAGGTCTGGTACTTCCGCTATGTGCGCCGCTAACCCTCCGAAACGCGATAGCGCAGTCCTAGCGCTCCAACGTTCCGCTATTTTGCGGCATTTTTTTGGGAGCCGGTAATTGCCCCGCGACTTCCGCGTCGCGTAGCCGGAAGCTGCATCCATTGAAATGCGGGTTGAAAGCGGTAATCCCAGACTCCTCTGGCATTACCTGCTCCTCCATTCACACAGATTGCGGCGTTCCGGATCGCTCGGCCTCGAATTCTGCCAGATTTGCGGTATCGCGGACATCGTCCCGCCGATGCACGAGGAAGTAGAGTGCCGGCAGGACGAGCAGAGTGAGGATGGTCGAGGTCAACACGCCGCCAATAACCACAGTGGCCAATGGACGCTGGACTTCCGAACCGGCACCGACGTTGAGTGCCATTGGAACGAAGCCGAACGATGCGACGAGCGCCGTCATCAGAACGGGCCGCAGGCGGGTTAGCGCCCCGTACCGGATGGCTTCGAACAAAGCCTCCCCTCGCTGACGCAAATCGCGAATGAAGGACAGCATCACCACACCGTTGAGCACCGCGACTCCCGAAAGCGCGATGAATCCTACGCCCGCCGAGATCGAAAATGGGATACCGCGCAGCGCGAGGGCCGCCACGCCCCCGGTCAACGCCAAGGGCACGCCGGTGAAGACGATGGCTGCATCGCGCCACGACTTGAACAGCGTGTACAGCAGGCCGAAGATCAGCAAGAGGACGAGCGGCACCACGATCTGGAGCCGAGTCGCTGCCGACTGGAGCTGCTCGAAAGTGCCGCCGTACTCGACGTAGTACCCGGTGGGCAGCTCGACTTCGTTGTCCACCCGCGCGCGGAGATCGTCGATAAAGCTGCCCAGATCGCGGTCGCGGACATTCGCGGTTATGACCGCGCGCCGCTTCCCGTTCTCTCGGCTGACCTGGTTCGGTCCGGCAGCGAGCGAGATGTCCGCTAGCTCGCCCAGCGGCACCGAGGCTCCGCTCGCGAGCGGCACTGGAAGATTGCTCAGCCGGTCGAGATCGGTCCGCAGGTCTTCGGGCAGGCGGACGACCACCGGGAAGCGCCGGTCGCCATCGAAGATCTGCCCCGCCTGTTGTCCGCCAGTGGCGGTGGCGACGATATCCTGCACGGTCGCCATATTAACGCCGTAGCTGGCAAGCATATCGCGGCGCGGGACGATAGAAAGCACCGGCAGTCCAGTAACCTGCTCGATCTTCACGTCGGCTGCGCCGGGTACGCTCCCGACGATCTCCTCAAGATCTTGGCCGCTAGCGATGAGTTGATCGAGATCGTCGCCGAACAGCTTGACCGCGACATCGGCGCGAACCCCGGCGATCAACTCGTTCATCCGCATCTGCACCGGCTGGGTGAACTCGTAATTGTTGCCGGGGATCAGATTGACCGCCGCGTTCAACTCCGCGACGAGTTCGTCGCGCGGCTTTCGGGGATCCGGCCAGTTTTCGCGTGGCTTGAGCATGATGAAGTTGTCGGCGACCGATGGCGGCATGGGATCTGTAGCCACATCGGGCGTGCCGATCTTGGCGAACACGCGCTCGACCTCGGGGAATTGACGAATGCGCGTTTCCAGCGCTTCCTGCATTTCGATCGACTGGGACAGGCTGGTTCCGGGTATCCGCAACGCGTGCATGGCGATGTCGCCCTCATCGAGCTGGGGAATGAACTCCGAACCCAGTCGCGTAGCGCCAAGGCCCGCCAGAGTGACCAGCAGGACCGCGCCCGCCACGATCGGCTTGGGCCGGGCAAGCACCTTGTCGAGCAGCGGCGCGTACCGAGTCGAGAGCCAGCGCATCAGCCGGTTCTCCTTCTCCTCGACCTTGCCGGTCACGAACAGTGCGACAGCGGCGGGGACGAGGGTAAGCGAAAGGATCATCGCGGCAGTCAGCGCGAACACCACTGTGATCGCCATGGGATGGAAAGTCTTCCCCTCGATTCCTTCCAGCGCGAAGATCGGCAGGTAGACCGCGGTGATGATGATGACGCCGAAGATGCTCGGCCGGATGACCTCGGCGCTCGCCGAGGCAACGAGCCCAAACCGCTCCTCGCGGTCGAGCAAGCGGCCAAGACGGTGCTGTTGCTCGCCGAGCCGTCTGAGGCAGTTTTCGACGATGATCACCGCGCCATCGACGATTAGGCCAAAGTCGAGCGCGCCCAGACTCATCAGATTGGCCGAGGTCCGCGTGGCCAGCATTCCGGACAGCGTCATCAGCATCGCGATGGGGATGACCGCAGCGGTGATCAGGGCAGCTCGGAAGTTGCCGAGAAGGAGGAACAGCACGACGATGACGAGAAGCGCGCCTTCTGCGAGATTTTCCTCCACCGTGGCGATGGTCCGTTCGACCAGTTCGGTGCGATCGTAGAGCGGGTGCGCGCTAATTCCTTCCGGAAGCGAAGCGGTGATCTGTTTCAACCGGTCCGCAGCTGCTTGCGCCACGACCCGCGGATTCTCACCGGTCAGCATCAGCACGGTACCGAGCACAATCTCGCGGCCGTTTTCGGTTGCCGCGCCCGATCGCAATTCAGAGCCGATTGAAACCTGCGCCACGTCGGACACGCGGATCGGCACGCCGCCGCGGGTCGCGATGATGATGTTGCCGAGATCGGCCTCGTCCGACGCTTGTCCCAGCACGCGAATCAGAATCTGTTCGCCGCCGCGCTCGACATAACCGGCGCCGCGGTTGGCATTGTTGCGCTCCAGCGCATCGACGACATCGGAAAGCGACAGTCCGAGAGCCGCAAGCTGCATCGGGTCCGGCGTGACGTGATATTGCCGCTCATAGCCGCCGACGGTGTTGACTTCGGCGACGCCGGGGATGGTCCGCAGTTGCGGCCGCACGACCCAATCCGACAGCGTGCGCAGGTCGGTCGGCGTCCATTCGCTGCCATCGGGCTTGCGTGCGCCGGGCTCGGGCTCGATTGCGAACATGAAGATTTCGCCGAGGCCCGTCGCAATCGGCCCCATCTGCGGCTCGATGCCTTCGGGAAGCTGACCCTTTACTTGCTGGATACGCTCGTTGACGAGCTGCCGGGCGAAATAGATGTCCGTACCGTCCTCGAATACGACGGTCACTTGGCTCAACCCATACCGTGAGATCGAGCGGGTGTAATCGAGATTGGGAATCCCGGCTATCGCGGTTTCAATGGGAAAAGTGATGCGCTGCTCGGATTCGAGCGGCGAGTAACCCTCGGCCTCAGTGTTGATCTGCACCTGGACATTGGTGATGTCGGGCACGGCGTCGATGGGCAGGCGCAGCGCGCTCCACACGCCAAGCGCCGAAAGCAGCGCGACGATGGCGAGGACGAACCAGCGCTGGCGGATCGATAGTCCGACGATACGTTCAAGCATGACCCGGTCCCCTTAGTGGTCGTGGCTCGCGCCGGACTTTTCGACGTCCGCGCGCACGAGAAAAGAGCCTTCGGTTACGTAGGGCGTGCCGGGCTCTATGCCGGAGAGCACCTCGGTGTATTCGGCCCCCTTGCGCCCCAGTTCGAGCATTCGCACTTCGTACTCATTGCCGTATTTGGCGTAGACCACCTGGAAGTCCCTGAAGGGCTGGATCGCCTCGGTTCGCACCGCCAGCGGCACACTCTCCTGGTTCACGATTGCGCGGCCGCGCATGGTCATGCCGGGCCTGATCCACCCTCCGCGATTGGGAATCGAAGCCCGGATCAGAGCAGTGCCCGCCTCGGGATTACCTTCGGACAGATACTGGCCGAGAACGGTCGCGCCCACGGCCCGTCCGTCCTGCGCCTCGACCTCGATCCGCATTCCTGGCTCGATGACGCCCAGATCTCTCGGAAAGATGTTGAACACGACCGTGGTCGCCGAAGGGTTGGTGATGACGTAGAGCGGCTCGCCGCCCGTCATATCGCCGGGATTGCCGCCGCGTTCGGCCACTACGCCGCTGACGGTCGAATAGACCGGATAGACCTGCAGACTTTCCGAGGATTCGATGCGTGCGAGCAACTCGCCGCGTCTTACGGAATCGCCGACCTGTTTGGTCACCGAGACAACCCGGCCGGGAAACTGGCCGCGGATTTCGGAACGCGCCGAGGGATCGAGCTCGACCGTTCCGTAGAGTTCGCGTGCATCGCCGATCATGGCAGGGCCAGCTGTGGCGGTTTCGATACCACCTTGCTCGGCCGCTTCGGGTGTGATGGTCGTGCGACCTTCGTGGTTTTCGTAAGTCCACCGGCTGCGCTTGCCATCGGCGGACGCGACGACTTCGACATCGAAGCTGTGTGGTTCGCCGACCACGCCCTGGCCGGCGAGAAAATCGTCCTGCGGCCTGAAGGCGAAGCGATCGACCTTGCCGCCAAGGCGCGTAAGTGTGATCTGCAGGCGCACCCTCTCGGGGTCGAGTTTCTCGCCTTCCCAGTAGGGATAGACCCGGAACTGCGGCTCCTGTCCGGTCTCGAAAATGGTGATCTCGAGCCCGAGATCGCCGTCCGTCAGCAGCCTTCCGCCATGCGGACCTTCGGGCGCTTCCGCGGCTTCGCCGTGTTCGGACTCGCCACTTTGGGAGCTCGAACCGCAGGAGGCCAGCGGCAGTGCAGCGAGCGCGAGCGGCGCCAAGCGAATAAAGAACTTTTTGATCATGGGAGTGTCTCCGAAGCCACGTCGAAGCGGCCCGTCAGTCGGTCGATTTCGGATTGGGCATCGCGGTAAACCGTCATCGCGTCGGCCCATTGTTGCTGGACCGCGATGATTGCATCGGCTGCATCCTGCACGTCGGAAAAGCGAAAGCCGCCGCGA
>DASWIR010000429.1:0-8006 GCA_036397575.1 Alteraurantiacibacter sp.
GTCCAATATTCCCCACTGCTGCCTCCCGTAGGAGTCTGGGCCGTGTCTCAGTCCCAGTGTGGCTGATCATCCTCTCAGACCAGCTATGGATCGTCGCCTTGGTAGGCCTTTACCCCACCAACTAGCTAATCCAACGCGGGCCCATCTAAAGGCGATAAATCTTTGGTCCGAAGACATTATCCGGTATTAGCACCCCTTTCGGAGAGTTATTCCGAACCTAAAGGCAGGTTCCCACGCGTTACGCACCCGTGCGCCACTAGACCCGAAGGTCTCGTTCGACTTGCATGTGTTAGGCATGCCGCCAGCGTTCGTTCTGAGCCAGGATCAAACTCTCAAGTTTGTGTCACACACCAACCAGGCACGATCCGAGGATCGCTGACCTGAAAGGCATGAGCTTCAAGGAGCCGATACCTGCACTATCAAACGTAATGGATACGAAGGACAATGTATGGCTCGGCATAAATAAACCGGTACCCGGAGCCTTGAGCTCCCCGGACCGGGCGCCGTCGCCCACATGTCCCTTCATCAAAAACCAACGATGTCAAAGAGCCATCCAACAAAAGAGGCGGACAACGATGGCTCCCCGATTTACACCGGGGGACCGGTTGTCCGTTTCTGTTGGCGACCGTAGCGATCGGAACCAGTCTGTAAGACCGGCAGCGCCGCGTCGGTGAGGGGCATATATGTGCGGCGTTGAGTCGGGTCAACGCCTTTTTGCAATTTTATTTCACACACGCGGAAAACCGCGGATTTGCGTTGGTTTTCATGTGGGAAAGCCCCGTCGGATTTCAAGAAGCACCTGCCCCGCGGGAATCTTATCAACTTGCCCCCGGCCTGTTCCGCCGCGAGACAGTGCCGCCGAGGCTGCATCCTTTGTTTACCGTGATCCGCTAGGCGCATTCGCGCAGGCCAGCCCCCGGCCCGCGCGCGAATACAAAGGCGATTTTCGATGGTACAGCCCGCGATCTCGGTCGCGATGAGCGTCTACAATGGCGAGCGCTTCCTTGCCGAAGCGATCGACAGCGTGCTGGCGCAGACATTCACCGATTTCGAATTCCTGATTCTCGACGATGGCAGCAGCGATGCCACGCCTTCGATCATTCACGCCTATGCCGCGCGCGACAACCGCATCCGCCCGATCATCCGGGAGAATCGCGGTCTCATCGCCAGTCTCAACCAGCTGGTCGAGGAGGCTTGCGCGCCGATCGTCGCGCGCATGGATGCCGACGATATCTGCCACCCGGAGCGGTTCGAAAGGCAATATGCCTTCTTGCGCGAGCGCCCAGAATACGGCGTGATCGGCTGCTCGAGCGAGGATATCGACGAACAGGGCCGTACCCTGCTGCTCAAGGGGACCGGCCACCCGCTCGACCACGAAGCCTTCCTCGCCACAATCGGCACGGGCGGACAGCTGATCTGCCATCCCGCAGCCATGTTCCGCCGCGATGTGGTGCTGGGCGTGGGCGGCTATCACGCAGCTTTCCGCCATTGCGAGGATTTCGACCTGTGGCTGCGGCTCGCCTCGGTCACCAGGCTGGGCAACTTGCCGGAGCGGCTGATCCGCTATCGCCACAGTCCGGGCCAGGTCTCCTCGCGCCATGCGACAGAGCAGCAAGTCGGCGCCGCGGTTTCGCTGCTCGCTTACGAGGAACGCGCCGCCGGCCGGCGCGACCCGACCGCCTCGCTCGAGCGTCTGCCGCCGATCGACGAACTGGACGCGCTGTTCGGCCGTGGGGGCGTGGCACGCGACGTGCGGGCACAAGTCGCCACGACGCTGCGCTATTCGCCCGCCGCGATGCGCGACGAGGGCTTCGACCTCTTACTGCGTCATGTGCGTGAAAGCAGGCGGCGCGATGGAATGTGGCGCACCGTCTTGCGCCTTGTCCGTTTCGGCGAGCCGAGCCGAGCGCTGCGCCTCGCAGCTGTACTGGTGGGCTCGACATGAGCGACACCGCAACGGACGGCCTCGGCCACGGCCGCGGCAATGCCAGTGTGAAGGGTGCAGCGCTGTGGGCCGCCGCCAGCCAATATTGCCTCTTCGCGCTGCAATTCGTCACCAGCGTGCTGATCTCGCGATTCTTCCTGCTGCCGGAGGAGGTCGGCCTGTTCTCCGTTGCGCTGGCGGCATCGATGCTGTTCGCGATCCTGCAGGACTTCGGTCTCACACGATACCTCGCCGGCCATCCGAGCGCGGATGAAGGCGTGGTGAAAAGCGCGCTGGTGCTGGCGATCATCTTCGCCATCGCGCTGGCCGCATTGATTCTCGCACTCGCCTGGCCGATCGCGTGGTTCTATGAAGAGCAGCGGCTGGTGCCGATCCTGGCGCTGATCGCCGCGTCCTACCTCGCCGTGCCTTTCAGCACGGTACCGCTGGCGATGCTTTCGCGGCGGCTCGAATTCCGAAAGACATTCAACGTCAATATCTCCGCCGCTCTCACGAGCAGCGTTGTGGCACTGGGCTGCGCTGCAGCGGGCTTCTCCGCAGAATCGCTGGCCTGGGCGATGGTGGCCAGCAATGTGGTGCGCGCCATTGCCGCGCAGATCGCCCGCCCTACCCTGCTCAGTTGGCCTGTCAGGGTGACCGGTCTGAAGGAAATGGCGAGCTTCGGATCGACCAGCTCGCTGCTTTACCTCTCAGGGTCGATCGGGGTCCGCTCGCCCGACCTGATCCTCGGCCGCGCACTGGGCATGACCGCGACGGGGCTTTATAGCCGCGGGGCAGCACTCGCGAGCCACGCGCACCAGCTCGTCACCGGTGCAGTGGGCAGTATCTACTACCCGGCGTTCGCCCGGCTGCGCGATGAGGGCAAGGCACTCGGCCCCTATTACGAACGCGTTGCCGCTGCGCATGGCGCAATCGTCTGGCCGGCCATGGCACTGATCGCGGTGCTTGCCGAGCCCATCGTCCTCGCGCTCTACGGACCTGCCTGGGGCGGCGCGGCACCGATCCTTGCGTTGATTGCGCTTTCCGAATTCGCCTTCACCGCCCTGCCGCTTACCATGGATCTGCCGATCCTGCTCGGCCGCATCAAGCGGCTGCTGGCCTTGAACATCGTCGATACGGCTATTTCGGTCGGTACGCTGGTCATCGCCGCCACCGTCGGACTGATGGAAGCAGCCGCCTCGCGAATCGTCTATTCGCTGCTGTGGTTCCTGCTCTACGCCTTCTGGCTCCAGCGTCTGGTAGGGTTTCGCTGGTCGGCGATGCTGCGCATGTATGGCGCGAGCCTGCTGCTGACGCTCGCGACGGCCGCCCCGGCGGCGCTGGCGGTTACCGTCTGGCGCACGCCTGCGACGCTCGGCTTCGACGGCTTGGTCGCGGCATCGTTCGCCTCCGGCCTCGTCTGGCTCGCAGCAATGGCAACGGTCGGCCATCCGGCACGGCCCGACCTCATTGGCCTTGCCGCCCACGCGCTGGCACCGGTGCGGCGCAAATTGGGCATGGCCAGGCCTGCATGAAGATCGCCAGCCTCATTCTCGCGCATGACAAACCGCGCCAACTCGAAAAGCTTACAGAAGCCGTATTGGCGGAAGATCCGGGTGACGTGGCAATCATCCATATCGACCGCCGCTCTTCCCTGTGGCGCGAGCGCAGCGGGCTTGCCCTTCCCGTCAATGCCCGGATCGTCGCCGATCCGGTTGAGGTTCGCTGGGGACACTGGTCGCAGGTCGCCGCCACGCATCTCCTCATCCGCGAAGCGCTGGCGAGCGGCTGCGATGCCGCGCATCTTGTCAGCGGCGCCGACTGGCCCATCGCTCCGCGGGATCTGGTCGCGGCCGAGTTGGCGCAGGGCAAGTGTCATGTCGAAGCGCATTGCCGCCTTGAGGAGCGAATGCAGACCTATCGTCTCGATACCAGATGGCTCCAGCATCAGGAACGCGGCGCGGTAGCCAACCAGGCCTTGTGGGAACTGCGCCGCCTCGCCCGCTTCGGCGACCGGATACGCCGCGCCATTGGGCATCGCCGCTCGCAGCCCTATGGCAAGTGGCTCTATGGGTCTTCATGGTGGTCGCTGCCGCGCGGCGCACTGGAAGTGATCGAAACAGAGCTTGGGCGCCTGCTTGCCTCCGGCCGGCTTCACGGGACGGTCTGCAGCGACGAGCATGCCATCCCTACCATTATGGGCCATCGCTTCGCTGGCAGCCTCGCACCCAATCGGCGCTTCATCCTTTGGCCCGAGGATGTTGAAATCTCGAATCCGCTCACCCTGAGAAGCGAGCATTGCCGGCAGATCGAGGCCAGCGACGCATGGTTCGCGCGCAAATTCGACGCCGGGTTGGACGATTTCTTCTACGCGCTCGGCCCCGGCTTCGCCGCCGTCACCGTTTGAGAGTTTCGCTCTGCGGAACGGCTGTGATATAATGCCCATGGAGCGCGGCGCGTAACGCACCTCGCCGCGCCGGGAGACGGCATATGCCACAGTGGCTTTTCGCGGCAGGCGCCGCCGCCACGCTCGCCAGCGGCTCGGCGGTTCATGTGCTCGATGAGAGCGACATACCCGCAATTCCAGTCACCGCAGATATCATCGAATTGCAGCACGAACGCTTCAGGCGCCTGACCGTGCCTGTGACCATTCAGGGAACCGGACCCTACCGATTCCTGATCGATACCGGGGCGCAGGCCACGGTCATATCGCTGCAATTGGCCGACCAGCTGCAGCTCGGCAATCGCGGCAAGGCGACCCTGGTCGGCATGTCCAGCTCGCGCCCGGTCGAAACGGTGGCGATTAGCGAAGTGGGCCTCGGCAACCGTATCATTTCGGTGCACACCGCGCCGCTCGTCCCGCTTGCCAATATCGGCGGCGCCGACGGAGTGCTCGGGCTCGACACGCTGCAGGGCCAGCATGTGCTGCTCGATTTCGAACAGAACCGCATTGCCTTGGTCGACAGCGAGGATGCCCAGGACGATGGCTACGAGATCATCGTGCGGGCGCGGCGCAAACTCGGTCAGCTGGTGATCGCCAACGCCCGGCTGAATGGGATCCGGATCGCTGTGATCGTCGACACCGGAGCGCAGGGAAGCATCGGCAATCTTGCCTTGCAAGAGCGGATGCGCAACCGCGACAGGGGTACCACCGAACTGACCGACATCAACGGCGTTACCGCGTCGGGTGACATCGGAATCGGCAAGGGGCTGGAACTGGGGCGGGCGCGTATCGAAAGCTTCCCGATCATCTATCACGACGCACCGCCTTTTCGCGCGCTCGGGCTCCACGATCAGCCTGCGATGGTGCTGGGAATGCAAGAGCTTCGGCTGTTCAAGCGCGTCGCGATCGACTTCGACAAGCGGCGCGTGATGTTCGACATGCCCGATAATTCGCGCAGGAACCGGCCGAGCCGCTGGTTCGGCGGCTGACGCCGAACCGGCCGCACCCGGCGGGAGCCTGCCCATTGCCCTCGCGCCGGCCAGTCGCCATCTGGCGGCAATGAGCGGGCCGACCGACAGCGAAGAACAATTGCCATTGGCGGCGCCAGTGCACGACCCGGCCGGCTGGGGCACGGTCCGGCGTTTCCTGCCCTATCTCTGGCCCAGGGATCGCCCCGACCTGCGCTGGCGCATCGCGACAGCGGTTTTCTTCGTGATTATCGCCAAGGCGGTCGTGCTGGTCCTCCCCTTCGCCTATGCTGGCGCGGTCGACACGATGGCGGCCGACGGCGATCCGGCCCTGTGGGTCGCGCTGGGCCTGGTGCTGGCCTATTCCGCCGGACGCTTCGCCACCGTGCTGTTCGACAATATCCGCAATATCGTCTTCGAGCGCGTCGGGCAGGACGCGGTCCGCAGCCTGACCGAGGATGTTTTCAGCCGGCTGCACCAGCTCTCGCTCCGCTTCCACCTCTCGCGCCGCACGGGCGAAGTTACTAAAGTTGTCGAACGCGGAACCAAGTCGATCAATTCGATGATCTACTTCCTGCTGTTCAACATCATGCCCACTGCGGTGGAGCTGCTCGTGGTGGCGGGCATCTTCTACTTCAAGTTCGGCTGGGAGGTGGTTGCTGCGACTGCGGTGGCAGTGGTCGCCTATATCTGGATGACCCGGACGATCACCGAATGGCGGACAAAGCTGCGCGCGCAGATGAACGAGTTGGATGGGCTGGCCCTGGCTCGTGCGGTGGACTCGCTCCTGAATTACGAGACAGTGAAATATTTCGGCGCGGAGGCGCGCGAGAGCGAGCGCTATGGCCGTGCCGCCCGCCAATATGCCGAGGCCGCGACAAAGAGCGAGAATTCGCTCGGCCTGCTCAATATCGCGCAGGCTCTGGTGATGAATCTGCTGATGGCTGGGGCGATGGCCTTTACCGTCTGGGAATGGAGCCGAGGCCGGCTGACGCCGGGCGACCTCGTGCTGATTCAGACCTATCTGATGCAGTTGTTCCGTCCGCTCGACATGCTCGGCTGGGTCTATCGTACAATCCGCCAAGGGCTGATCGACATGGCGCAAATGTTCCGCCTGATCGACACCGAAGTCGAAGTCGCTGACACGCCGGGAGCGCCAGCCCTGGTGATCCGCCGCCCGGCAGTCGCCTTCGAGGATGTCGTGTTCGGCTACGACCGTGACCGCACAATCCTGCATCGGCTGAGCTTCGAAGTGCCGGCCGGCGCACACGTCGCCCTGGTGGGCCCATCAGGCGCCGGCAAGTCCACAATTGGGCGGCTGTTGTTCCGCTTCTACGATCCCTGGAAGGGCCGCATCACTATCGACGGGCAGGATATCAGCGCGGTAACACAAGCTTCCTTGCGCGCCGCGATCGGCATCGTCCCTCAGGACAGCGTGCTTTTCAACGATACGATCGGCTACAACATCGCCTATGGCCGCGGCGATGCGAGCGAAGCCGAAATGGTGCAGGCGGCGCGCGATGCTGCGATCCTGCCCTTCATCGAGCGCCTGCCGCGCGGCTTCGAGACCGAAGTGGGCGAGCGCGGGCTCAAGCTGTCGGGCGGCGAGAAACAGCGCGTGGCGATTGCCCGAACACTGCTGAAGAACCCGCCAATCCTGCTGCTGGACGAGGCTACCAGCGCGCTCGACACCCGAACCGAACAGGATATCCTCGGCACGCTGCATCGTGTATCGGAGCACCGCACCACCATCGCCATCGCGCACCGGCTTTCGACCATTGCCGACGCGGATTTGATCCATGTCATGGATGAAGGGCGGATCGTGGAGCAGGGAACGCATGGGCAGTTGCTGCGCCTCGACGGGCTCTATGCCGAAATGTGGGCGCGGCAGGCAGCCGAAACGGGCGAGCTGGATGAAGCCGCCGAATAGGAGGACGGGTCGAATGAACAGGCTCTGGATTGCGGCAGTGCCGCTGGCTGCACTTGCTTGGCATGCGGTGAATGCTGGCGAAAGCCACACAGCAGCAGCAGCAGGACAAACATTCGATGTTCGCCAGTCGATGATCGACACCTTCAACCCGGCCGCGCTGGCGCTGTGGGATGTCGGCAACAACGCCATGAGCGAAGACGGCAGCTTCGGGCTCGACCCCGCGTTCATGACGGAGGATGGATGGACGAAGATCGAGGAAGGGGCTTACCGGCTTGGTGAAGAGTCGCACCGGATGGCCAGCGCCACGCGCTATGTCGCCACCGGGCCCAACCTGGTCGATGGAGAGGTGCCCGAGGGTGTCTCCACCCGCGAAGAAATCCAGGCGGCGATCGACGCCGACCCCGAAGACTTCCGCGCACTATCGCAAAGCATGGCCGACATGGCGGTGCAGATCTACAACGCCGCGCAAGCCCGCGATGCCGAAGCCGCAGGCGAGGTGATCTTCATGCTCGATACGGTGTGCCAGTCCTGCCATGTGAAATACTGGTATCCGCCGGAATAGACCGCCGTGCCGCAATGCGGCGCTACAAGATATACTTGGAAAGATCGCTGTTGCCGGCCAGCTCGGAGAGCTTCTCGCGCACATAGGCGGCATCGACGGTCACCGTCTCGCCCTTGCGGTCCTCGGCCTCGAAGCTGATCTCTTCCAGCAGCTTTTCCATCACCGTCTGCAAGCGGCGG
>DASWIR010000430.1:0-4197 GCA_036397575.1 Alteraurantiacibacter sp.
ACGGACAGCTTCATCGCCGACGAGATGCACCGCTGGGACGTTGCAGTCGCCCAGCGCAACGCCGATCTGGAGCAGTACAACGCGGCGATCGACGCGCATAATCAGGGTGCCATGCGCAGCGCTGCGAACGGTCAATCCAGCCGCGCGCCATCGGCTGTGGTCCGGCGGCGGCAATCCTATGACCGCCGCAATCGCCAAGGCGGCGACGGCGGACACGACTATGCCCGTGAATTCCGTGAGAATGAAACCAGACCGCAGCGGTCGATTTTCCGTGACGTGCCAATCCCGCCGAAGCCGAACGGCTATCTCGGAACGGGCTATTGGTGACCCAAACCGAAGGATCATGCGCATGAACCGGACGATCGTCGCGCTACTGCTCGTTATCGTGCTTTTGGTGGGCACCGTCATGTACCTGTTCGGGCAAAGGAGCGCCGGGCGGGCGAGCGGCGATGATATCGGCACGGTGCAGCCGGCCGATGCGGGCGCGAAGGCGGCTGAAGCCGGCGCCGGTGCGAAGGCGGAACAGACCGGGCTGGAGGCCGGGCGCGAACGCGCCAGGCTCAAGCGCGCGGTCCGCGTCGGCACCGACGGGCCATATGCGAGTGCCTGCCGGGGCATCGGCTCGGTCACCAACCTGCCCGGCGGCAACGATAATTTCCTCTCGGTGCGCGAGGGGCCCTCGGCCAGGGCCCGCCAGACGGACAAGCTGGGCGACGACGCGCCCGTTTTCCTGTGCGACCAGAATGAAGACGGCAGCTGGATAGGCATCGTCTATCAGGCCGACGGTTACGTCCCGGTCACCGACGAATGCCGTGTCGAGAAAAACATTCCGAGCCGCCGCCCCTATGCCGGCCCATGCCTGTCGGGCTGGGTCTCGGCCAAATATATCGAAGTGAGAACACAGGGGTGAAAATCATGCGTGTTTTCCTTGTCACCGGGATTTTTGCCGCCTGCCTCTGCACGCCTGCCCTGGCGGAGACCGATGCCGATAAAGCTCTGGAGCAAAGCTGGGGCTTTGTCTCTGCGCAATGCTGGCAGGAACAAGTCGCCGAGCCGCGCCATATTTGCCAGGTCGGGCTGGATGACGAGCCTTCCCTGGCAATCATCACCAGCTCGATCGCGCCCTTTTTCGATGATGCGCTGGACTTGAGCGCGATATTCTCAAGCGAGTTGAAGCGGCTCCATGGTCTTGAGATAGAGGGGCGTGAGATCGGCCCGTTCGCCACCTGGCAGGAGGCCGAAAAATTCATCGACGATGGCTTGCCCTCCATCCGCCGGATCGAGGGCGGCAAGCTGGCTTTCCTTGCCGTGTCGCTGGAGCCGGAGCGGCTGACCGAGGAGCCGAATGCCGAGGAAATCGACCAACTGCCCCCGCCGATCCCCGATCTGACGGCGGCTTGGCACGATGAAACGGCGACCCTGTGGCGCACAGATAACGCCTGTGGATTGCGCTCCGCAGATGGCAGGGAGATTCGCCCGGAACTCGTCACCAACCCCTTCGGCGAGGCGGGCGAAGGCTGCCCGTTCCAGGTCGCGGAAGGATATGGCATCTACGCCTTCCACGTTGCGCGCGGCGACGCCCTCTGCGGCGAAGCGGGCATCTGCACCGAATTCTACGACCCTGACGGCAATCTGATGCTGATCGCCGACTATTCGCCAAACCCGCTGCCTGTCCACCGCGACCTGCACGGCATCGGCCTGATCATGACGGGCGAGCGCATTCAGCGGCTCTGGTCATTTACGGAAAGACGCTACCTCACGGAGGAATTGCCCTTCCTGAATGTGGGGTCGGACGACCGCGTTACCGTCTCCGGTGGTTATATCCGGCATAACCGGCTGGCGGTAATCTTCGAGCATCACCGCGCCGGGAATGAAGAGCCGGACTATGCGACATTTTTCCTCGACACCCGGCGGTTCGAGGAGATCGCGCTACGAAATCCGCCTTCGCTGGCCCCGGAAACAGCGCCGCCGCGTTTTGCGGCCTTCGAAACGGAAAGTATCGACGCCTGCGCCGATGGATCATCCTGGTTGCTGGACCGTGACCAGCGGGCGGAGAGCTATCTGCGACAAAGCTACTTTGACTTCGACAAGCATTTCCGCGCCTTCACCGGAACGCTTTGGCGCGATATCGACGCCGCCGCGAAGGATCCGGCGCAGTTTGCGCGGATCGCCGCACGGCTCGATGCGCTGATGCCGCGCCTTGGCCGGCTGCTGAACTATGCCTCCGCCCCGGCCGACAGTCTCCAGGTCGCCCGAATAGCTGGGTCGTTCGATTTCCAGTCGCCTGACCTTCCCGATCCCGATGACGGTCATACCTTCTGGCTGCGCGCCGCCCTGGCGCAGGAGATGGTGGGTGGGTTCGATGTGGCTGCGGATGAGGCGGGTGAGCGCATCGACGCCTTCCTCACCTCCCTGGGCAGGGTTCGCTACCGACTGCGCATGCTCGAAGCCGCGAGCACCGGCGACGATGTCGAACGGGATACCGCCTCCTTGCGCGAAGTGCAGGCCCTGGTCCGCGATTGGCGTGACGGGCTCAACCCCGTGATCAACCAGGCGATCTTCGGCGGCCCGCCACGCCTCGGCGAGCGGCTGCACCCTCACATGCGTGCGATGTGCGGCGAGGGGTGAGAGCGATGGTCAGACGACATCTCATCATCATTGCCGCATTGCTGGCTCCGGCGGCAGCGGCCGCCCGGGATGCCCAGGAACAGGCACAGGAGCCTCCAGCGGCAATCTGCGCGGTCGCGCTCGAGCGCCGCGTCGAAACCGCGCAGCGACAGCTGGAAAGCGCCTGGCACGACCTCGACATCCATGGCCGGGCCTTTGCCAGGGGTTTCAACCCGCGTTCCGCGAACTTCGGCGAGGAGCCGATCCGGTCCGGCAGCCGATCCGCCGAAACTATTGAGTGGCGGCGGCTAATAGCGAAAACCGGCGCACTGTTTCCGCAGTTCAACCATCCGATGGATGTGCCGATGCTGCTCGACCGGATGCGGACGCGATCGGTTCCGGCGATCGATCTTGCCGATCCGGCGCAGCAAGGGCAAACCGCGCTGCTGGAGGTCTATCTGATGGCCTCGCCTGAACACCGGTCGATCGGCTATGAATATGTCGAGGCGCTGGGCGATCTGGAAGGTGACCTTCTGAGCCTCAAAAGCGACAATCCCGCGCCTGAGGTGCTGGCGAACCTAAAACGTTTCCAGGAGGCATTCCTGCCGTTCATGGCTGCGACCAAGGCGGCAATCATGTCGCCCGCGCTAACCAAGGCACTGACGTGGCGAATGACGCATATGTGTGAACCGAACAGACCTGCGGAGGAAGCAAGTGAATGAAATGCCTGCCGCTATTGGTCGTGTTCGAACGGCTGGAAGCGGCCAATGCCGAACTGTGTGGCCGACGATCGGCCACCGTTCCCAGAAACGAGCGAAACTATCGGTAACGGCAGCCGTAACTCTGACAGCGCTCAGCGTGGCGGTCGCGCAAGCGGGCGGGCAAGAAAGCTATTACGTCGCGCGAACGGGGCCGATCGATGCTGCCTCGCTGGAAACGTCTTCATTCGAATTGTGCGACCGGGTACATCCCTTCGATTATCGCCGAGTGCGGCTTTATTTTGCCAACGCAATCGAGAAACAGGATGCCGGGGTCGCCCGCCTGGCGGAGAAATACACCGCGCTTAATCGACGGGGCGTTCGGGCACCGGTGAAAGGCCGTAAGGACGAGCGTATGCGATGGCGGCAAGAAATTGCCGACGATGCCTGGGACCTCCGGTTCATGATCGAAGCTTTCGTGCCGTTCGAACATTATCCGCGCGCGATCCATAGCTGGCCAGACAAACTGGCGAGCAAACGCCCGACTGCCGAGCGGGACGCCGGGCAACTGGCCCAAGTCAAAATTGCGTTCCTGCAGCACATGTTCGACGGTTCGCCCGGATCCAACGACAGTGCCGCCCTCTATATCGACGAGGTCGCAATCCTCTGGTCCATGTCCTCTCCGGCTGATCCAGGATCTGGCACTGAAACGCCTGCGCTGAAAGACTTGCTGGCCCAATGGCAAATGGTTCGGGCAAGTTACCCCGCTCTCAAGGCCGCGATCGACCAGACCTTGGAAGATCCGGCGTTGGAACGAGCAATCTGGTCAGACATCAGTTCGTGGTGCCGAGGTGGGTAGTCGCAGGTTGGCCTCCCCGGAATGCGGAGCGTC
>DASWIR010000431.1:0-3871 GCA_036397575.1 Alteraurantiacibacter sp.
TGATCTCGCACTGCATTCTCACGGGGCTTCCAATTGCCTGGATAGCGGCCCGGGCGAGGCGCTGAGCCGAACCCGTCCGTGCCGCAACGCAAAGGCTGTCCTACAAGGCCGATATCCTGCTAAGAACCCTTCGCCCGTTACCGGAGCGACAGTCGGAAGGCGCAGCGGAGGACATTTCCGGAAGTTCACAGGCGTTTGAATATCCTTCGTGTTATTTCAATAGATTAGACGTTAAGTTCACAGGGTTTCACTGCCTGTTTTGTGTGCGGTTTAGGGTGACAATCGGCGGCGAAGGGGGAAGACGTGGCCAGCACATCGGCTGAGACGAAACGCCATCTTGAACTCGATGGGCTGCGCGGATTTGCCGTGATGGGCATCCTCGCAATGAACATCGTCGGTTTCGCCATGCCATTCATGGCCTATATGAGCCCGGTTGTTTACGGGGGCACAGACCCGGCAGACCTGTGGGCATGGTTCATCGCCTATGTCCTGTTCGACGGGAAGATGCGCGGGCTGTTCTCACTGCTTTTTGGCGCGAGCATGATGCTGATCATCACGCGCGCCGAAGAGAAAGGGGCCAATCCGGCCTCGGTTCATTACAGCCGCATGGCCTGGCTTGCCTTCTTCGGGCTCGCCCATTTCTACTTCATCTGGTTCGGCGACATCCTCTTCCTTTATGCGGTTGCAGGCGCGGTCGTCTTCCTGTTCCGCAAGTTGGAGCCCCAGAAACTGATCGTTCTCGCGCTGGTGATCTATGCTGCGTACTTCCTGGTGATGACCGGGGGGATGGGAAGCATCTACATGCTCGAAGGCGCAGCCAATGCGCCCGGCGCAGGCGCAGAAGCCGTCAGGCAATACCGGGAAGTGATCGCCGGCTTCGAGGCGGGGCCCGACGACATGGCGAAGCAGCTTGCGGTCCACCAGGGTTCGTGGGCCGGCATCGTCGCAGACAAGTTCGAGAACGAACTGTTCTATCCGCTTTCGCTGATCGCCTCCAATATCGGCGAGACGCTGGCGCTGATGCTCCTCGGCATGGCCTTCTACAAGACGGGCTTCCTGCTTGGTGAAAAGCCTGCCGCCACTTATCGCAACTGGGCAATCCTCGGGCTTGGCCTTGGCGGGGCGAGCTTCGTCGTCATCGGCCTGTATGTCTGGAGCACCGGCTTCGACCTGCTCGACACGATGAACGCCGCACTGGCGTGGACCGTGCCAGGCCGCCTGCTGATGACCATTGGCTACGCGTCCGCGCTTGTCCTGCTGATTCAGCGGTTTGGCCATAGCGGCTTCATTGCCCGGGTCGTGGCGGCAGGCCGCGCTGCCTTCACCAACTATCTTGGCACCTCGATCGCGATGACGACGATCTTCTACGGTTACGGGCTCGGCCTGTTCGGCGAGGTCGGCCGCGCCGAACTCTACCTCTTCGTGATCGGCGCGTGGATTGTGATGCTGCTCTGGTCGAAGCCGTGGCTCACTCGGTATCGCTACGGCCCGTTCGAATGGCTGTGGCGCAGCCTCGCGAGGCGGCAATTGCAGCCCATGCGCCGCCTGAACGCCCCCGTGTGAAATATTGGCCGATCTGGATCGCGCTCGTCCTGGCCCTGGCGGCGGCTGCCATCGGTCTGCAAATGCCCGGAGACGCGGCGGAGCAGTGGCGGCTTGCGACACGGTTCACGGCCAGGGTTGGCGTATTTTTCCTGCTCGCTGCTTATGTCGCGCGCCCACTCGCCCAACTCTATCCGGCGGGCTGGACCAAGGCGCTGCTGCGCCAGCGCAGATATTGGGGCCTCGGTTTTGCCGCGAGTCACACAGTGCATCTTGCCTGCATCCTCAGTTTCTTCAGGGTAAGCGGGGAAGATTACCCCCTCCCGACGCTCATCGGCGGCGGGCTCGGCTATGTGCTGCTCTATGCGATGGCGCTCACCTCCAACAGCGCGGCGATGCGGGCGATGGGCAAATGGTGGAAGCGGCTGCACCGGATCGGCATCCACTATTTGTGGTTCATTTTCGCCTTCAGCTATTTTGGCCGCGTATCGGATCCTGACCGCGTCCATATCGGCGCGCCACTTTTTGCGCTGACTCTGCTGGCGGCAGCAATCCGCCTCGCCGCATGGGTGAAGACACGGCGAGGCAGGAGCACCTGATCAGAAGCGGATCGGAACTCGAACACTGATGGACATGTCCGGGCTGTCGTCCGTCAGGCCCATCCCAACATTGGCAATCAACGACACGCGCGGGCCGAGCGTGAAGGTCGCCCCAAGATTCACCAGAGCGACATTGGCCTGGCTGCCGACGACATCGCGCTCTTCCTGCCCCATTAGCATGAGGCGGGTGCGCTGGACGATACGCTGCGTATAGCTCATCGAGATGCTCGACTTGTCGTTGAGAGCAAAGGCAAGACCCGCCCCTAGCTGGATCGCGCTACCGACATTTACCCGGCCCGGCTGGTTGCCGGGATTTTCGTCGATGTCGGGAAAGTCGCGGGCGAAATTGTGAAAATAGGTGGCGCTGCCGAACACCACCATCGGATCGAGCGACTTGAGCACCGACACGCCCGCGGAGACACCATAAACTCCAGTTCCGGTCGAAAGGGTTGCGGGGATCTGCAAATTGCCTTCGCTGTTCTCGACCTCGAGGAATTCCACGCCGAACGGATGCCGTCCCGTCGGGAATTTGCCCCGCACCGCAATCACTATATCCGGCCAGTTGGCGGTCTCGCGTTTCAAACGGAAACTCGCACCGACATTGAGATCGCCGATCCCGCTGTCGCGCACGGTCTCCTCGATAAGCGCCGAGGCCGATCCTCCCGCGCCGCCAGAACGAAAGTTGGATGTCCGGTGCAGATAAGGCACCGACACATCCACGAAGAACCGGTCGCTGACGCCATAAGTCAGGCGTGGTTCGATCGAGAAGATATCGGCCGTGACCTCGTCGATACTGATCGTTCCCAGGAAGATCGTGTCGAGGGCGAGGAAACCGTCGAGATTGATCCGGGCACTATCGAAATGTGTATAGCTGGCGCCGATCTCGAATCCGAGACGGCTACCGAAGCGGCCTTGTTGCTGCTCGGCGATCTCTTCCACGGCTTCGCTGGGCGCAGGTGCCTTGCGGTCTTCCGTCTCCGCAACTTCCTCTCCAGCGAGGTCGTCAGCCGGCCCGGCTCCATCCTGCGCCAAGCCAGCAAAGGCCGGATCGCTTGGATAGGCCCGGGCCCTGCTTTCGACATAGCGGCCGCGCATCGTCGCCGCATCGCTTGGTTCGATCCGCATGGCGTCGATCCGCTCGAGCCTTTCAAGCCGATCTTCGAGCATTTCGACCCGCTCGCGTGCCGCGGCCTCGCGTGCCGCCAGCTCCTGCACCAGGGCCTTCAACGCATCGATCTCATCCTCTTCCCCGTCGATGAACGGGCTCTCGGTGGCCGGTTCGCCGCCGATCTCCTGGGCCATCGCGATTTCAGGCAAGGTCAACGCGAAAACGGAAACGGCGAGCCCCAAGGGCTCCCAAGTTCTCCTGTACCTCATATGCTAGCCTCCTTTAAATGAGGCGGCTCCCCAGCGCCGCATGGTGAAAATTCATGGATTAAGCAGTGTCCACAGCGTTGCAGGATCGGGCACGCCGGTCGGCTCCAGATCCGATTTCCGCTGAAATTCGAGGAAGGCATCGCGCAGCGATGCCGAATACCGCCCGTCCTCTTCACCCGTATAGTGACCATGGATGCGCAGCGCCGCCTGGGCGCGCCGCAGGACGGTCTCATAGACATAGGCATGGTACTGGCCGTCGCCCACTTCCAGCAGTTCGGAAAATTGCGCGACGCGGACCGGCCGGAAACCAGTGACCATGCGCTGGACCACGCTGACTATCGTATCTTCCCCAT
>DASWIR010000432.1:0-2300 GCA_036397575.1 Alteraurantiacibacter sp.
GGACCAGGACGCGATCGAATATATGGTGCGCGAGGCGCCACAGGCGGTTTACGAGCTGGAGCATGCCGGTGTGCCCTTCAGCCGCAACAAGGACGGCACGATCTACCAGCGCCCCTTTGGCGGCATGATGCAGAATATGGGGGAAGGCCCGCCGGCCCAACGTACTTGCGCCGCGGCGGACCGCACGGGCCATGCCATGTTGCACGCGCTTTACCAGCAGAGCCTGAAATACGACGCCGACTTCTTCATTGAATATTTCGCGATCGACCTGATTATGAGCGGCGGCAAGTGCGTCGGCGTGATCGCATTGTGCCTGGACGACGGATCGATCCACCGCTTCCGCGCGCAGGCAGTGGTGATGGCGACGGGCGGCTACGGACGCGCCTATTATACGGCGACCGGCGCGCACACCTGTACCGGCGACGGCGGCGGCATGGTGCTGCGCGCGGGTTTGCCGCTGCAGGACATGGAGTTCGTCCAGTTCCATCCGACCGGCATCTACGGTGCCGGTGTGCTGATCACCGAAGGCGCGCGGGGCGAGGGCGGATACCTGACCAATTCCGAGGGCGAGCGCTTCATGGAGCGCTACGCGCCGAGTGCCAAGGATCTTGCCAGTCGCGACGTCGTCAGCCGCTCGATGGCGATCGAGATGCGTGAGGGACGCGGCCTTGGCGAGCATGGCGACTATATCCACCTCCACCTCGACCATCTCGACCCCAAGGTACTGGCCGAGCGGCTGCCGGGAATCACCGAGAGCGGCAAGATCTTCGCCGGAGTGGATCTCACCCGTCAACCGCTGCCGGTGACGCCGACCGTGCACTATAACATGGGCGGCATCCCCACGAACTTCCGCGGTGAAGCCATGACCATTGGGCCCGACGGCGATCCGGAAGCAGTGGTGCCCGGGCTGTTCGCGGTTGGCGAGGCGGCTTGCGTCTCGGTCCATGGCGCCAACCGGCTAGGTTCGAACTCGCTGATCGACCTCGTGGTGTTCGGCCGCGCGGCAGGCCATCGCCTCAAGGAAGTAATCAAGCAGGGCGCCAAGCAGGAGGAACTGCCGAAGGACAGTGCCGACTTCCCCCTGACCCGGCTCGATCGCTTCCGTCATGCTAAAGGCGGTTCCCCCACTGCGGAAATCCGCACGGATATGCAGCGTACCATGCAGGCGCACTGCGCGGTGTTCCGCACCGACCAGGTACTGGCCGAGGGCATGGCGAAGCTGGCCGGCATCTACCAGCGAATGCAGGACATCTCGGTTACCGACCGCTCGCTGATCTGGAACAGCGATCTTGTGGAGACGCTCGAGCTCGACAATTTGATCGCCCAGGCCACTGTCACCATCCACGGCGCGCATAACCGCAAGGAGTCGCGCGGCGCGCACGCGCACGAGGACTTCCCCGAGCGCGACGACGCGGGCTGGATGAAGCACACCGCGGCATGGTTCGAAGGCTGGGGCGGAAAGGACGGATCGGTGAAGATCGATTACCGGCCGGTCCACGAATACACGCTCACCGACGATGTCGAGTACATCCAGCCGAAGAAGCGGGTCTACTAGGCGCCCAGTTCTTCGTCCCAATCCATCCGTTCGTGAAGGATGCGAATGATCGCGATTACTTCCTCCTTGATCTGATAGAATATCAAATGGTGCCCGCTGGGCATCTTGCGGAACTCGCCATTGCGAGCGCGGGTCGTTTCATATCGATGCGGAAATTCGAGTAAGCGCTCAATGTCGCCGCTTATCGCCGCGACGTAATTCTCTGCTTGGTCGGCTCCATGGATGTCAGCCGTGTAGAGCCAGATTTCCGCAAGGTCTCGCTTTGCGGCAGGGCTAAGGCGAAAGGTGATCACGCTTTGCCTTTATAATTCGCTCTCATTTCCCGTAGAAATTCATCGCAGTCGAATTCTTCAGCAGGACCGCTGTCCAGCCCTTCTTTTAGTGCACGCTCTAACGCCTCCCGCTTGGCATCATAGGCAATATATCGCCGCATCGCCTCGCGCACGACTTCGCTGGTCGAACCGAATTCCCCGGACGCAACCTTGCGGCGCGCATATTCGGTGAAGTGATCGCCCAGCGCGATCGAAGTCGTCTTCTTCGCCATAGGCCGACGTTACCAATATTTGGTAACGTCGGCAAACGCTGCGGCTGGTAGTCGCTCCGAACTGGATGCAATCGGGTGCCGTCTACGCCGGCTTGCGGAACCGTAGCGCGAATTTCTCCGTCTTGCCGGCGACGGCGGGATCGCGCACCGACACGTCTTTCGGATCGTCGGGATTGGCAAGCAGGTCGGAACTGTCCTCCA
>DASWIR010000433.1:0-2446 GCA_036397575.1 Alteraurantiacibacter sp.
GCGCGAGGCGAAGCGGCATGCAGACACGGTGGCCGTGTCGATCTTCGTCAATCCCAAGCAATTCGGTCCGAATGAGGATCTCGACGCCTATCCGCGCCAGCTCGCAGCGGATTCGGCGCTGCTGGAGAAAGAAGGCGCGGCGCTGCTCTGGGCTCCGCCTTTGGCGGAAGTCTATCCGGAAGGCTTCGCCACAAATGTTTCGGTTTTGGGCGTGAGCGAAGGGCTGTGCGGCGCATCGCGACCCGGCCATTTCGACGGGGTCACAACGGTGGTGCTGAAACTGTTCAACCAGGTGCAGCCCGATATTGCGGTGTTCGGGGAAAAGGATTGGCAGCAGCTCGCCGTGATCCGCCACATGGCGCGCGATCTCGACCTCACGCGCCCGCCCGCCGGTTCGATCGTCGGAGTGCCGACCGTGCGCGAGGCGGATGGGCTCGCGATGAGTTCGCGCAACGCCTATCTTTCCGCCGCCGACCGGGCGCGTGCAGCCGCCTTGCCGCGCGCAATGCATGAGGCAATCGTCCGGCTCGAAAATCGCGAAACCGCGCAAAGCGTGCTGGCGGACCTCGAAAGCGCGCTGGTCGCAGGCGGCTTTGCCAGCGTGGATTATGCCGTGCTGGCCGATGCGGCGAGCCTTGAGCCGCTGGATATGCTGGGCGATGCGCCCGCGCGGCTGCTGGTAGCGGCGCGGATCGGCGGCACGCGGCTGATCGACAATATGGCAGTGGGAGAGAGCGGATGACCGAAGATGATTTCCGCAGCTACGTCGCGGCATTCAACGCCAACGATTTCGACGGCTTCGGCCGCTTCTATGCCGAGGACGTAGTGTTCGAGCTGGGCGCGATGAAGCGGATCGAGGGGCGTGAGGCGATTCTCGCCTTCTACCGCGAGGTGAAGGCCCATATCACCGAAGTGGTCACGCCGATCGACGTGATCGTCACACATTCGCGCATCGCCATGTATTGCCGCACGACATTCGAGACATTCAGGGACTGGCCCGATTTCGAGATCTGGCCGACCATGGCGGGCGATCGCCGCGAGGTCGAAACGATTGCGATGTATGAAGTCGAGAACGAGCGCTTCACCCATATTCGCGGGGCAAGGTTCAAGCCTTAGGCGTCAGACTTCCGTATGAGCACGAGAAAGCTGCCAGTGGCGTGGCTGAGGCTTCGGCCGACCTCGCAAACCCGGCGATGCTTCGATCCTGGCTGCACAGATCCTGCACAAGCGAAGAGATTGTCCCACTTGGAGATCTCGGATTCCAACCAAACAGTATGCAAACCGTCAAACATGGCGTCTCGAAGCGGTGCGCAGCCGTGCCAATCGCTGCAGATTCTTCTCGTGGCGAGTGGCCCGCAGCTCCTCCTCGTAACGCACGACATGCGCGAAGGGCGCGCCAAGGAAGAACATCTGCTCCGAGGCCGGCATGGTTTGCAACTGAGCCGCCGCTCCGCTGTGCGAAGAAAGCCGAACTTGACCCGCCCCAGTGCGGAGCGCCGAGAGCTTCCCGATGTCGGAGCCGGCCTCAATCGAATCGGCACAGGACGGGTTGTTGACCATACCCCCGGCCTGCATGAGCCTTGCGGTCGGGTCCAGGTTTGCTTCCCCTGCTTCTCGGGGCCTTTACATGGTTTTACAAAGAGGCGGGGCCGAGCCCCGTCCGAAAGCCCATATGGCTTGTCTTTCGGTGGAGAATTTATCGGAGCGCTTGCGGCCTTCACCCGGAGAAGCGGCTGGAGCGGGTAGCGGGAATCGAACCCGCATAGCCAGCTTGGAAGGCTGGAGCTTTACCACTAAGCTATACCCGCACTCAGCGAGGGGCGCCGATTGCCATTCAACGCCCGCCCACGTCAAGCTCTCTTGCGGATCGGGCTCGTGTCCCGGTGAATTACCGTCGCCTCAATGGCCGGGGAAGTCGAACAGCGCGTGCGCCGCAATCCCCTGTCCGGCCAAGGCCGCGGTTCCGCCCAGTACGGGCAGATCGATCACGAACAGCGCGTGATCGACCCGTGCGCCCGCCTGCCGCAGCAATTGCGCGCCGGCGACCGCAGTGCCGCCTGTGGCAATCAGATCGTCGACCAGCACGACATGCGCGCCCGCCTCAACGCAGGTCGGGTCGAGTTCGATCGTCGCAACGCCATATTCGAGCGCATAGTCGGCCATGAGCGTATCGACCGGCAGCTTGCCGGCCTTGCGGATCGGAATGAAGCCGATGCCGAGATGGGCGGCAACGGCCGCCCCGAAGATGAAGCCGCGCGCCTCGATCCCGGCAATCGCCTGCGCTCCGGCGGCCTCAGCCCGCTCGGCCAGCAGAACGACTGCGCCGGCCAATCCTTGCGGATGCGCAATCAGCGGCGTGATGTCCCGGAACTGGATGCCCGGCCTGGGAAAGTCGGGAATGGTGCGGATGAGCGCCTTGAGTTCGCCGGGCGTCATCCGTTGCCAG
>DASWIR010000434.1:0-9940 GCA_036397575.1 Alteraurantiacibacter sp.
CCGCGAAGCGCGTTCGCCCTCCGGCACGACCTCGTCGAGCAGCGGATCGAGCTGGTATTCGGCAATCGGAGCGATCGGTGTCGGCGGAGTGGAAAGGTTGCGGCGGGTGGAGATGATATGCTCGACCTCGGTGATCCTGCCACCTTCGACCTTCAGCCGCGCGCCCAGATAACCTTCGATCTCGCGCTGCTTCACGGGCGTAAAAATCGCCACCTGCCCCCATTCCGGGTCCGACATGACCAGTGCCGGACCGACATCTTCTGTCACCGTATCCCAGGTGCCGTCGGGAAAAGGCATTTCGATATTGTTCTCGGTATAGCGGACATCCTCCGCAAAGGGCGCCATGGACGGATCATGCGCGAGATAGGCTGCGCGATATTGGGCCGCGACACCTTCGAGGCAGGCCTTGTCGCAATCGGCGGAAGCCACTTCCCGTCCTGCGGCCTCCAACTGAGAATACCCGCCAGCGATAAGCGCAAGCGCCGCAAGGGCGGCCAGCCGCCCGCCAAACATCCCGTTCATACCCTCTCCTTGCCGCAGGCTTGATGCCCGTCTCAGGTCACTTCGAAATAGTCGATCGTGGTGCTGCGCCCATCCGCTGCCATCTTGCCGGTGCCGATGAAGAAAAGTCCCGCCACCCAGTCATGCTTTCCGCGCACATCCGCGTCCACCCAGCTGGTGACGCGGTAATATCCGTCGGGCCGTGCGTAACCCATATTGTAGAGATAGAGCCACTGGCCGTCCTGCGCGCGCAGGATCACATGGGTGCTAACCTCGGTCACCCCGTCGGGCCGCAGCACGGAATATTCGCCCGCGCCGTCAGGATAGAGGGTGCCTTCGATCCGGCCCGAAATCCTGCCGCCGGTAATCTTGCGGAACAGGCGGGTGCCTCCCGGAGCGGCGATGGGTTCGGCCAGATCATGCTCGATCGTGACGGTGAAGGCGGGCGCAAACCCCACATCGGCAATGAATTCATCGCCATGGTCGATGCTTTCCGAAAATTCGCGTTCGAGCATCACAGCACCTCGTAATAGGTGAAAACGGTGCGGTCGGGATCGGTGCGCCGCAAGCCATGGCCAATAAACAGGGTGGAATTCATCCAGGCATGAGCGCTGCTGGCCGGCGCTTCGAAGAAGGGCGAGGTGCGCATGCGCAGGGGCACGTCGGAATCGGGCGGAGCGACGAAGTCCTGGCTGAAGCTGCCGTCGGCATTGGTCGGACCTTCGCTTCGCTCGACGCTGGCAGGTGCGCCGACGCGTTTCATATAACCGCGATTATTGATGTAGATCGGCGCCCCGTCATCCGCGCGGAACATGTAATGTGCGTCCAGCGGGCCGCCGCCGCCGCCGAAATCGGCGCCGCCGTAGGGCACCACGATACCGGTCAAGCGAGGACCCCAGATTTCGCCGCCGATCGCCGGAACGAAGGCCCGGCGATAAGGTGCATCGATCATCACCCTTTCCTTGAAGAACACGCTGACCGAGAAAGCATAGCGGGTCTGCAGCCCGCCGAAATCGCGCACCGGCGGCAGGTCCTCGGCGTCCGGGCCCTGCACTGCTGCAGCGGCGCTGCGCACGGTCAGCACCGCCCCGCCTGTGATGGCGAGCGCCCTGATGGCATCCCTGCGGTCGATCATGCTGCACCCTCCCCGCCCTGCAATTGCTCGATATCGTACCAGTAGCCATGCACCTGGGCCGATGCCCGAAACGGCAGGTAGACGCGCGCAAGCTCGCCCTCGCCCAGCCGCTGCGCATCGACCACCACCAGTTCAGTGCACATGGACGCCAGGTTGGAAGCAGTGCCGATCAGATAGCCATCGCCTTCCGCAGTGCTGCCGCGGCGCGGCACGAAGGTGCATTCCTGCATCGAATGAGTGTCGCCGACGAAGAAGCTGTCCAGCTTGCCTGTCTCCCAGTCGAACCGGCCATAAGTGTTGACCGCCCGGCCGCGCAGGTTCCCGGCCAGAGCCTCGTCGAAAGGCCTGGTCGGATCGGCGAAGCTGGTGAAGCCATAGCGCTGGCGCATGGTTGTGAAGCGGTGATCGACCTTGGCCAGATCGACAATCTCGGTCGGGAAGAGGATTTCCTCCTCCCAGGTATCGTTCTTCGAATTGAGATCGAAAGTCAGCTTCCGAACGTAACCCTTCGCCTTGGACGGGTCCCATGGGCTACCGTCGACATTGGGGAAGAAGGGAAAGAAATTGGAGTCGTAGAATGGCGCGTAGAGGACGACCTTGTCGCCTTCCGTATAGGCGTTGAACACATGCATCATGCAGCGTTCGGGGCCCTTGAACCAGCGCAGATCGGACCCGTCGCCATCTCGCCGCATGATCCCGATCATGCTCGGCTTGGTCTTGTCCCAGCCCCAGTGGATCTCGCCTGCCTGCAGCCGGTCCATACTGGTAACATAGCCGGCGAAGGGCATGACGATATGCTCCTGGGTCAGCGCGTAATCGTGGATCAGCGAGACATAGGGCTGCTTGACCCTGATCTCGTGGGTGACCTCGCCGGTCTTGTCGATCGTGTAGAACCACACATCGTCAGTCGCGAGACCGGCCGCTTCATAGCCGTAACAGACCATCTCGCCCGTGACCGGATCCCATTTCGGGTGCGCGGTGAAGGTCTCGCTCTTGTATTTACCGCCGAAGTCCCACGAGCCGAGCGTTTCCAGCGTGAAAGGATCGATGCGGATCGGATGCGAATCCTCTTTCAGCGAGAACAGCATGCCCGCATGCGCCATGGGCGCAGTGTTGGAGACGGTCGCGTCCAGGCTGCGCACCGCCTCGTCACTGGTGAACGGATTGCGATACAAGCCGAATTGCTGGCGGCCCGCGGCGAGGTTCGCTTCGAAACGCGGCGTGCGGATGAACCGCCCCTTGTACGATACGCGCCCATCTCTGAAACGGAACGTGCTGATATATCCATCCGAGTGGAGCGGCGCATCGTTCGGGAATTTGGGAGGGTAGAAGAACTCGCCGCCCACCCGAACGAACATTCCGTCCATGTCGGCCGGCACCGTGCCCGTCACCTCGCAATCGGCGATCTCGCCTTCGAAACGCATCGGAGCGAAGAATCCCTGGCTCTCCGCTCCCTCGAACCTCTGCACCATATCGTCTTCTCTCCCGGGGAAGGCTGGCTAGACGAGATAGCCGGCTTCCCTCAATTGTCGTTCGTCGAGCGCGGCGATCCCGGCGGCGCCGCGATAGCCGCGCGGGGCGCGATAGGCGGGCAGCGTCCCCGTCGGATCGCGCAGCAACCCGTCGGCAAAATAGGCGATTACCGGCCCGGGCGAAGGAGGTTTACCGGCACGAGCGGCATGGACAGGCCAACCACCGCCCACCAAGCCTAAACCGAGGCCACAAATCTTAAGGGCCGATCGGCGAGCACACCCGAGTTGATTCCTCATCATTGTGAGCCTGTCACCAAATCGGCGCGGTGTCCATGGCAGGCCATCAACGCGGGAGGGTGTCACCCAAATGCGCACACGGAACGGGGGTTTCGCACGCGCGGTATCGAGTGCAATATCCTGATTTTCATGGAATTTCCTGAAAAGGCGTGTCACCTTTCCGAAACGCAGTTCGTGAGGAGTGCGCGAGCTGGCGGCGTTGTCGTCCAGCCCTCGGGCCAGCTTCTCAATCATGCCCTGTTTCCATCCCGTTCGCGCAGACTTCGGCCGCGCGATTCGGCGCGGATCGGCGACGGCAATCTGTTCAGCTTTCGCGACCGAATACCGATGAAGTTGACACATTTGACACAGTCCTGAGCGGAAAACTCTTCACCTCTCCAGCCAGGGGAAAAGCGTGGCGAAGCGGTGCGATGCAGAAGGGACGAAATGGCGGGCATCCGCGCATCATGGCAAATCAAAGCCGTGTAGGAAAATCGCCAGGCGTGGACGTGCCGAATTGCCGTTGCTCGAAACAGCGCCGGGGAGCGCACCTTTGTGAGTCCCTGCGAAGGCAGGGACCTCGTGCCATAATCGCCGCGCTGACGGCCCGAGGCCCCAGCCTGCGCTGGGGCTCACACTGGATTGCCGCGCCGATGGGAGAGCTTTGAGCTACTCCGCTGGCGCAGCCTCCACGATTCCCCGGAACATCGCCAGCGTCTCGGGCAGAACATACTCCGGCTCGACCGGCGGGTAATGGCTCAGCTTGACGATCACCGTGCGGCTTTCGGGGTGGACATAGATGAACTGCCCGGCGAGGCCGACCGCCGAATATGAGCCCGGCAATTCGTCGATCTTCCAGGTCTGGAAGCCATAGCCGGGAAAGCCTGCCCCCTCCGGCGCGCCAGTGGGCACCATTTCCGTCATCTGCGCCACCCAGCCTTCGGGCAGGATGCGCGTTTCGCCGCGCATTCCGCCGTCGAGCATCATCTGTCCCAGCCGCGCGAAATCGCGCAGGGTGGCGTTGAAGCCCATCCCATTGAGCGCCCGGCCATTGCCCGGCGGCCCGTCGGCGAGCCAGAAGCCGTCCGCCTCCGCACCGAGCTTCTGCCAGATGCGCTGCTCCATCTGCGCTTCCAGCGTCTCGCCGGTCGCCTCCTCCAGGATCCATCCGAGCACCATCGTGTCGAGCGTCGAATAGTTGAAGCGGCTGCCGGGCTCATTGGCGCGGGTGGTCTCAAGCGCCCCGTCGGCGAAGCGCATCTCGTTGAGGATGATTGCCTGCTCGTGCAGCCGCCCGGCGAAGCTGGGGTTGTCGCCAAAATCGTAGCGCTCCTCGTAATCCACGCCCGAACGCATCTGCAGGATCTGACGGATCGTCACGCCGTCATAGCCGGTACCGGCAAGCTGCGGCACATATTGCTGCGCGGGGTCGTCGAGCGAGGCGATCTCGCCGCGTTCGAGCGCGATGCCGACCAGCATGGCGGTGATCGTTTTCGACATGGAGAACGCGGTGTGCCGGGTCTCGGGCAGCATCCGGTTGCGGTAATCCTCGAAGACGATCTGTCCGTCCTTCAGCACCAGCATGGCATTGGTGAAATTCCGCTCGGCGAACTCTTCGTAGTCGCCCGGCATGGCGAAGCCTTCGGCGCGTGGCAGTTCCCAAACGTCGCTACCGCGATGCACGTCGCGATATTCGAAGACGTCCTTCGTTTCGCGGAAGGTAAAGCTGTTGATCTCCGGATTGAGCCATTGCCAGCGCATGGCGATGACCGCGGGGGTGAGCTCGAAGGTCGGGGCCTGCTCCACCTCGGGAGACGAAGGCAGTGGCCCCTCCGAGCAGCCGCCCATTGCCAACGCGCCCAGCAGCAGTACCGCTTTCCAATGCCTCATCCCCATCACCTCCCGGATTAGTTGTTGCGGTGAAGGATTGACGGTTTCGGTTCGAGGATCAAGCCTGCAAGGGCACGCCGCAGCCGATCCTCATCGGAAGGTCGTGTTGAAAAAGGGCCGCGACCCGGACGGTTTAGACGCCCCTTACACCACGCGTTTACTGGACGACCTCAAATGTAGGAGCGGCAAATGCCTCCTTGTCGGCCTTTGGCCTTCAAGCCCCAGGCCCGTCCGCGGTAACTGCGCTGCCCATTTCCTTGGCAATATTCCGAGCAGGGCAATGCGCAAGCGCACCCAGCCCCAGCTGAAGAAGAGCAGGCTTACTCCAGCGAGCAACATGCCAGTTCCCACACCTACGAAGCCGCTATCGATCGTTTCGAACATTCCAACGGTCGGGAGCAGGACGCCAACCAGAAGCGAGCGCCGATCCAATAGGAGCGAGAAAAGCGCCGCGCCTCCAATCATCGCCAGGACATAAGGGAATTGATCGACACTCAGTCCTGTAAGGACCAGATTGTCGTCGATAACTTTCCGACCCGTCAGCAAGGAAAATAGGCTGCGGCTTATTAGGAAACCGGCGCAGCAATGTAGCCAGAAAGCCACTTGAGAACGCTCTGTCTCCCGCCGAATGTCAGTCATATCCCACCAGCTGGCGGATATCAGCGTGCCAATGGCGACGATGAGCGTAGCGGTAAGATCAATGGAGATAAAAGCGATGGGAATTATTGCCGCAGCGAATGTTGGGGGGAAACGATAAGCCCGCCAATACAACCAAGTGGCCACAGCGGCTGGCAGAACCGCGTACAGCACAAACGGCAATACCTCTCTATCTAGAACTACATGATTTTCGTGAAGAGCAACGGGAAGTGCACAGAAAGAGAAAGCGAGATAAGCACACATAATGACTGTGGCGGTCGCCGGACGGGCACGCATATCGACGAACCGCCCGAGCATATAACATACCACCGCCATGATCGGGAAAACGAGCCAGAACCCCACTCCGTCGGCGAATACGGTTATCGATCCAAGGACGAGAGCGGTACCAATCCCGATAACCAGATCGGCATAGCCGCCGAAGATACGGAACTTTTCCGCGCTCGCGAGCGGCAAACCGTCCTGCTCCGCCTGGAAATTGCGCAGGGCAATTGCCTGGTCTTCCCCGATAATGCCTTCCCTGGCGGCGGCATCGAGATCGATTTCCGTGCGCATTGGCGCACAGGTCTAATCCGGCGTGGGTGAACAAATTGTGTTATTGCGGCAATCGAATGCCCAGCCTGACTTTCTAAACCGCCTCCAGTTCCTCCACCTTCAGCCCGATATCCTCGCTGCGCGCGAAATTGCCGTGCAGGCCGAAGCGCAGGCGGATCGGCACGTTGACGGTCGCCAGCGGACCTTTCTCGATGTCGAGCGCGTCGAAGATGAGGAGGTCGCTGCGATGCTCTTCCAGCCGGTTGCAGACCTGCACGATCCAACCATCGCCTTCCGCCGCATCGGGCGAGCGCGGAATGAAGCACGGCTCCTGCAGGGATGAGACCGGGCCGCACCACCAGTGTTGCTCCGCGCCCGTCTCGAGATCCTTCAGGAACAGGCAGTTCATCAGCAGGCCGCCTGCGCTGCCGCCCTTGAGCTCCACCGGACGGCGCATGTCCATCTCAAGGCCCCATGTGTAGCGGTTCTTCATGCCCGCAAAGCGGTCGTCGATGCGGGGGAATTCGCTGGCGGTTTCGGTCAGCTGCTCGATCTCGTCGAATTCCTCGCCGTTGCTGGCCATGTCCACGGTCCAGCGGGTAAGCTTGCTCATCGCCTCCATCCCGTTGAACGGTTCCCCATGCACATCGGGGAAGAAGGGGAACATGTTGTTCTTCGCCTCAGGCGTGATGAAATGAACCTTGGTCCCTTCCTGCCAGGCGTTGACGACATGGCTGGCGAAGCAATTGTCGCGCTTGAACCAGCGGATGTCCTCCTGTTTGAGGTCGTCACGCCGCGGGATGATGCCCAGGTAAACCGGCATAGTCGTGTCGAAACCGAAATGCGGCTTCTTCTGCTCCAATCTCTCCCAGCTGCCGATCGAGGGCACGATATGCAGCACGAGGTAATCCTCGGTGATGCCAAAATCGTGCATCATGCAGTAATAGGGCACCTTGAACCATTTCTCGCGCACCAGCTCACCGTCCGGCCCGACTTCCATGTATGAGACGTCGTCGGTGCACAGTCCCGATGCGGCATAGCCGATCGCGACCATGTTGCCGGTCCGGGGGTCGATCTTGGGATGAGCGGTGAAGGTCTGGCTCTTCATCGCCCCGTCCCAGGTCTCGAATTCCTCGGTCTCCATCGTGACCGGGTCCATCACCAGAGCGGGAGAATCCTCCTTCATCGCCCACAATTTGCCGGCATAGATCCAGGCATTGGTATTGGCGGTGGAGCGCTTCATGCCCTTGACGGATGGATCGTCGGTCAGCGGGTTGCGGTACATGCCGAACAGGCCGCGCCCGGCCTCGCGCTCGGCCTTCCACTTGTCGGTCTTTGCCCAGCGCTGGCGGAAATCCACCTGGCCGTCATGGATGTGGAAGCGGGTGATCATCCCGTCGCCGTTAAACGCGATATCGTCACCCAGCATGGGCGGGAATTGAGGGTCGGGCTGCACCCGGTAGAAGGCGCCGTCGATTTCCTTCGGGATCGTGCCCGTATGCTGCAGGTCGGCAATATCCGCCTCGATCCGCGACGGGGTGTTGAACCCGGTGAAATTCGGGTTGTCGGGAAACTCGCTCATCGATCCTCTCTCCTTGCGGAAGATTGTATGCTCTACTAACAAATGCGCAAGACGCTTTGGAAAGGGTTAGGATGGCTTCGGGGCCCGCGGCTTTGACGCAGGACAATAATTCCGGCGGCCTCAGCGGGCTGGACGAGATCGTTGGATTTCATCTCCGCCTCGCCCATGGCGCTGTCTCTCGTCACTTCACCGAGACATTCGTCGATCTCGACCTGACGCAAAAGCAGGTCAGTGTGTTGTGGCTGGTGAGCGACCATCCCGGCATTTCACAAATCGAGCTCGGCACGCTGCTGCGGATGGACCGCGCAACGACCATGACCATCGTCAACCGCCTGCAGGATCGCGAATATTTGCGGCGTGAGCGTTCGGAAAGCGACGGGCGCAAACAGGCGCTCTATCTGACCGATGCCGGGGCGGCGGCGCTGGCCAAAGCCAAGCAATGCATCGCCGAGCACGAATCATGGCTGAAAAGCCGGTTCACCCAGGCCGAGGTCGAAAAACTGGTGGAAATGCTGGCGCGAATCCACGAATAGATCGCGATCCAGGGAGAGGACACAATCAACATGGCAGCAGCAGGCGGGGGTTCGAACCCCATCACCGTGATCAACGAAACATCGATGAACTGGCGGCAATGGGCCGTCATCGTCATGATGGTGCTGCTGAACGCACTGGACGGCTTCGACGTGCTCTCCAGCGCCTTTGCCGCGCCGGGCATCTCGGGAGAATGGGGCATCGAGCGCGCGGCGCTGGGCGTCGTGCTTTCGGCCGAGCTGGTCGGGATGGGTTTCGGATCGGTGCTGCTGGGTGGCATGGCGGACAAATATGGTCGCAAGAACACTATGCTGCTCTGCCTCGTGCTGATGGCGGCCGGCATGTATCTCGCCAGCGTTGCCAACGCGGTGGAGCCGATGATCGCCTTCCGCTTCCTCACCGGCATCGGTATCGGCGGCATGCTCGCCGCCACCAACGCGGTCACCGCCGAAAGCAGCAACACCAAATGGCGCAGCACCTGCATTGCCGCCTATGTCGCGGGCTACCCGCTTGGCGCCATTTTCGGCGGCATTGCCGCTTCGGAGTGGCTGCTCCCCGATCACGGCTGGCGCGCCGTCTTCCTCTTCGGCGCGATCGTAACCGCCGCGCTGATCCCGGTAGTTATGCTGATTATCCCCGAGACTGCGGCATATCACGCTTCGAAGGGCAATCTGGCCGGAGTGAACAGGACGCTCGGCGCCTTCGCAAAGCCGGCGATCGACAGCCTGCCCGTCGCGGCAGTGGGCAGCGTAAAACCCAAGGTGACGGATATCCTGTCGAACCCACGCCTGCGGCCGGTCACATTGCTGCTGGCCTTCGGCTACATGTTCCACACGATCACCTTCTACTACATCCTTAAGTTCGCGGTGCAGATCGTGGCCGATTATCCGCCGGGATACCCGCCCTCCGAGGCCGCCACGGTGCTGACATGGGCGAATGTCGGCGGCTTTACCGGCAGCCTGCTGTTCGGCTTCGTGATGGCGCGGCTGGGCATCAGGTGGCCTACCGCGCTGGCGCTGCTGATCGGCTCCGTGATGGTTGCCTCGTTTGGCCTCGGGCGCGAAACGCTATCCGGCTGGCAGTGGGCGACGATCCTGACCGGCTTCTTCACCAATGCCGCGATCAGCGGGTATTATGCCGCGTTTGCCCGCGGTTTCCCGGCCTATGCGCGCGCCACGGGAACGGGCTTCGTGCTGGGGGTCGGCCGCCTCGGCGCGGCGGGCAGCCCGATTATTGCGGGGGCGTTGTTCACCTGGCTCGGCAACGACGAATTGCTCGTCGTCTCATGCATCATGGCAATGGGCTCGGTCGCGTCGCTGATCCTGTTCCTGATGCTTCCGGAACGCGAAGGCGACGAGTTGGTGA
>DASWIR010000435.1:0-2273 GCA_036397575.1 Alteraurantiacibacter sp.
GACAAATGTGTTTCCGCCAGCGTAACGGGCTGAGTTTCGATTCCGGGGCGGGCAGGCTGGCAATGCGGTGTGCATGCTGCTAGCCATGCTGCATCGCAGCATTTCCGCCGCGAAAGCTCGCCGCTAGACAGGGTTGCAGGAGAGGACATGACCGATCTCGTCACGGTCGATATTGGCGGCACCCACGCCCGTTTCGCCCGCGCGCAAGTCGCCGCGGATGGCGGAATCGAGCTGGGCGAAGTGCGGGTTCTGAAGACCGACGACTATGTCGGACTGCAGACCGCATGGGATGCCTATCGCAAGCTGGAGCATGGCAAGCTTCCGCGCGCGGCCTCGATCGCGATCGCCGGCCCGGTGGGCGGGCAAACGATCCGCATGACCAATAACAGCTGGTCGTTCCGCCCGGCCGATCTTCCTTCGCAGATCGATGTCGACGAGATCAGCGTGATCAACGATTTCGGCGCAGTCGCCCATGCGGTGGCTTCGACGCCCGATGCGGAACTGATCCACATTTGCGGACCGGAGGGGCCGCTGCCGCCGCGCGGCACGATCAGCGTGATCGGCCCCGGCACCGGGCTTGGCGTCGCCCATTTCCACCGTTTCGATGGCGGATACCATGTGCAATCGACCGAGGGCGGACATATCGACTTCGCCCCGATCGACGCGATCGACGATGCGATGATGCTGCGGCTGAGGAAACGGCACCGGCGCGTCTCGACCGAGCGGGTGATCTCCGGCCCGGGCATAATCGAGATCTATTCCGCGCTCGCGGCCTATGAAAAGCGCACCGTTGAGGAACTCGACGACCGCACCATATGGGAGCGCGGCCTGACGGGCGAAGATCACCTCGCCGCCGCCGCGGTGGAGCGATTCTGCCAGGCGCTGGGCAGCCTGGCGGGCGATTATGCGCTGGCCCATGGGGCGAGTGGCGTAGTGATCGCCGGGGGTGTGGGGCTAAGGCTCAAGGACTTCCTGCCCAATTCGGGCTTTGCCGAACGGTTCACCTTCAAGGGGCGTTACGAACAGATGATGTCCGGCATACCGGTCAAGCTGATCACTCATCCGCAACCGGGGCTTTTCGGTGCCGCCGCCGCATTCGCGATGGAACATGCGTGAAGACGCTCGACGCTCTCCTCGACCGGCTGCAGGAGCTGCACCGCCGCACCGCAGAGACGCCGCTGTTCAATCCGGTCTTCCAGCTTTCGCTCGACCTGTCGCGGCTGCTCGAAGCGGGCGAACTGACGCTCGACGAGATCGAAGGGCTGGTGGCGGAGCTGGAATGCGATGCGCTGATGAGCCGCGCGGGGCGCCTGCGCCAGCTGGTGGCGGGCGAAGTGGAACCCGGCATCACCGCGCGCAAGGCGGCCGAGGCGAATGAGGATTTCGCCGCCTTCCGCAGCCATTGGGAGCAGCCGCAGCTCCACGCCGTGTTCACCGCGCATCCCACCTTCCTGCTGACGCCCGGCCAGGCGCAGGCGGTGGACGAGGCCGCCGCATCGTCAAAGCCGGTCGACAGGCAGGTCTGCATGGTCTCCGCCGCACGGCCGAAGATCACGCTGGGTTTCGAGCACGAACAGGCGATGAAGGCGATCGCCAATGCGCAGGGCGCGCGCGACAGGCTGGTTGCCGGGCTGCTCGAAGAGGCCAGACGGCGCTGGCCCGAAAACTGGCTCGGCTTCGCGCCGCTGCCGTTCCGCTTCGCCAGCTGGGTCGGCTACGACATGGATGGGCGCACCGACATCAAATGGTTCCATTCGATCGGCTTCCGCCTGTCTGAAAAGGCCGAAAGGCTGGGGCGCTATGTCGTCTCGCTGGAGGAAGTGGACGCGGAGCACCCGCTGCTCGGCACTTTGCGGCCGGCGGCGGAATATGCTGCCGAGCGGGCACAGGATTTCGCCGCCGACCTCTCCGATCCCGAAGCGCTCTCGGCCGCGGCCAACCGGCTGACAGCGGATCATCCCGCGAAGCTGCTCTCGCTCGCCCCGATCATCGACGCGCTGGAAAGCGAAGCGCGCTCCGCCGAGCACGAGCGCGCCGTTGCGCTCAAGACCCTGGCCTGCGCGATGGACGCCGACGGGCTCGGCATGGGCTGGATCCATTTCCGGGTGAACGCCAAGCAGCTGCACAATGCGATCCGCCGCCGGATCGATCCGGAAGGCGGGCTCGACCTCGCCAGCAAGGGCGCGATCGTGCATCTGCGCCGTGCGATCGGCGAAACGAAGCCTCTGCGGAGCAATTTCGCGGCGCTCGCCATCGAGGCGGCAACCGCGACG
>DASWIR010000436.1:0-3518 GCA_036397575.1 Alteraurantiacibacter sp.
AGGCATGCGGCGGCTGCCTCGAAATCGCGCTGCCCGAACGGATGGTCAGCGGCAACCGCATTCCCGAGCCCACGCGCCTCGTAAATGTCGTCGCTATCCAGCGCGGCACCGAGCGTCCGAACGAAGTTGTGATCGTACAGGGCCATATCGACAGCCGCGTATCCGACGTGATGGATGCGCTCAGCGATGCTCCCGGCGCCAATGATGACGGATCTGGCACCGCGCTGGTGATCGAGGCGGCGCGGGTCCTGTCGCAGCGGCAATATCCCGTCACCATCGTCTATGCGCTGCTTTCGGGCGAGGAGCAGGGGCTTCTTGGCGGGCAATTGCTGGCCGACTACGCGGCGGAGCAGGGCTGGACGGTCAAGGCGGTGCTCAACAACGACATCGTCGGCGGATCATGCGGATCGGATGGTTATTGCGACGCCGCCAATGTGCGCGTCTTCTCCGAAGGGCCTCGCGCCGACCTGACCGACGCCGCCCGCGCCGACCAGCGCCGCAATGGCGGGGAGAACGACTCGCCGTCGCGCAATCTCTCGCGCTGGCTCGACAGGCTGGCCGCGGCCGACACCGCCGGTCTCGACGTGCGTCAGATCTGGCGCACCGACCGGATGGGGCGGGGCGGGGACCAGATTCCCTTCCTCGAAAAGGGCTATCCCGCGATCCGCTTTTCGGTGGCGGTCGAGGATTATGAACATCAGCACCAGGACCTGCGGGTCGAGAATGGCGTGACTTACGGAGACACGGTGGACGAGATGGATTTCCCCTATCTCGCAAAGGTGACCCGGCTCAATGTCCGCGCCCTCGATGCGCTGGCCAACGCGCCCATGCCGCCCGCGCCGGTGGCCGAAGCGGCAGTGCAGACCTTCACCGCAATCGAATGGCAGCCAGTCCCGGGCGCGGCAAAATATCGGCTTTATAATCGGCGGACGGATCAGTCCTATTGGCAGCACGAAAGCATGGTCGAAACCGATGCGACGAGGGTCGAGCTGCTCACGCTGCGCGGCGACGACTGGCTCTTTGGCGTGAGTTCCGTTTCCGCAGGCGGTGTCGAAAGCCCCGTTGCGAGCGCCGTCCCCGGCGGCGCCTTCGTCCCGCTTGAGAACGAGTAGCCGCGCGCCCATATAGCGCGCACATGCCCAACCGACCCAAAACAGACGGCCTGCCCAGCAAGGAGCAGGTGCTCACCTTCATCCAGACCTCCGACACGCCCGCCGGCAAGCGCGAGATCGCGCGCGCTTTCGGTCTCAAGGGGCAGGAGAAGATTGCGCTCAAGCGCCTGCTCCGCGACATGGCCGACGAGGGCCTGATCGACGGCCAGAAGACTGCATTCCGCCGCATGGGCGGCGTGCCCAAGGTCACAGTCCTGCGTGTGGTGGATATCGAGGACGGCGAGCCGGTCGCGATTCCCGATAGCTGGCAGCCGGACGATGCTTCACCGCCGCCGCGCCTGCGCCTGATCGAGCGCAAGAAGAGCCCCGGTCCCGCTGGCGCACTGAAGAAGGGCGACCGGGTCCTTGCCCGCACCGAGGAAGCCGGAACGGGCTGGCGCGCCCTTGTGATGAAGAAACTGCCTGCCGCGCATGAATCCCTGCTCGGCGTGGTGGAGCTCGACGGCAGCGGGCAGGCCTGGCTCGCTCCGGTCGACAAGCGCGTGCGCAATGCCTCGAAGATCTCCGACCTCGGCAATGCCGAAGCAGGGCAGATGGTGCTCGCCGAGCCGCTCGGCCGCTCGCCGCGCTCCGGCGTCAAAGTGGTCGAAGTGCTGGGCGATCCGCTCGCGCCCAAATCCTTCAGCCTGATCGCGATTCACAAATACGGTATCCCGTTCGTATTTCCGGAAAACGCGCTCGAAGAGGCGGAGCGCGCCGCGAAGCTTCCGCTCAGCGAGGACAAGCGCGAAGATTTGCGCCACTTGCCGATCGTGGCCATCGACCCCGCCGATGCGCGCGATCATGACGATGCGATCTGGGCGGAACCGGATGGACAAGGCGGTTTCCGCGCCGTGGTCGCCATCGCCGATGTCAGCTTTTACGTCCGGCCCGGCGGCGCGGTGGACCGCGAAGCCCGCAAGCGCGGGAATTCGGTCTATTTCCCGGACCGCGTGGTGCCGATGCTGCCCGAAGTGCTCAGCGCTGACGTCTGCTCGCTGAAACAGGGCGAGGACCGCGCGGCGATGGCCTGCCACCTGGCCATCGGCAAGGATGGCGCGATCAAGGACTGGCGCTTCACCCGCGCGATCGTCCGCATTGCAGAGAACATCGCCTATGAGGACGCACAGGCACAGATCGATGCCGGCGAGGCGCCCGAATTCCTGAAAAACCTCTGGGCTTGCTGGCGCGCGCTGGAAAGCTCGCGCAATCGCCGCGACCCGCTTGAGCTAGAACTGCCCGAGCGCCGGGTGATGCTCGACGAGGAGGGCAAGATCGCCGAGATCGCCGTGCGCGAGCGGCTCGATGCGCACCGCGTGGTCGAGGATTTCATGATCGCGGCCAATGTCGCCGCGGCCAAGGCGCTCGAAAGCAAGGCCTCGCCGGTTGTCTACCGCATCCACGAGCCGCCGAGCCGCGAGAAGCTGGTCGCGCTGAAGGATTATCTCGACACATTCGGCAAGAAGTTTGCGCTGGGGCAAGTGGTAACGCCCGGCCTGTTCAACCGCATGCTCAAAGACATCGGCGACCCGGCGGAAAAGGCGCTGATCATGGAGGCGGTGCTGCGCAGCCAGACGCAGGCCTATTACGGCCCCATGAATGCGGGCCATTTCGGGCTCGCACTGGGCAGCTATGCCCATTTCACCTCGCCGATCCGCCGCTATGCCGATTTGCTGGTCCACCGCGCGCTGGTCGACGCCTTCCATCTCGAACAGCCAAAACCGAAAGACGGCCTTCCGCCGGAAAGCGGCCTGTCGGAGCGCGACCGGGCAGACCTTGCCAAGGTCAGCGACGCGATCAGCATCGCCGAACGCCGGGCAATGGAGGCCGAGCGCGAGACGATCGACCGCTATGTCGCGGCCTGGCTCGCGGGGCGCGTGGGCGAGACTTTCCAGACGCGCATCACAGGCGTCCAGAAATTCGGCTTCTTCGCCACCATCGTCGGCTTCGGCGGAGACGGGCTGGTGCCGATTTCCACGCTTGGCCGCGAATATTTCAAGCATGACGAAGCCAGCCACGCGCTGATCGGCGAGGATAGCGGCACGCGCTTTGCCATGGGCGACATGCTGGAATTGCGGTTGGCGGAAGCGAACCCCTTGACCGGCGCGCTCAAATTCGCCCTGCCAGGCGGAGAAGGCGCGTCGATCGAACCGCGCGGGACCAGGCCCCGCGACCGCAGCGGACCGCGCAAACAGGGCAAGCACATGGCCGGACAACGCGGCCGCCCAACCAATATCCGCCACCAGGGGCGGGGAAAGAAGCGCTAGGATCGGTCCTGTTCAAATGAAAACTCCGCGTCCCCGCGAAGGCGGGGACCCAGAGCGGCAGGCACAGCGCTGGGGGCCTTGGGTCCCCGCCTTCGCGGGG
>DASWIR010000437.1:0-4363 GCA_036397575.1 Alteraurantiacibacter sp.
ATCCTGTTGCCCTTGGTGCTCGCGGGCCTGCTTTATGGCTTTGATCGCTGGCAGGAGCGGCGCGGCAAGCGGCCGGAGGGACGGCTTCCGGTCAGTTTCAAATGGCTCTATTTGCTAAGCTTCATCGGCTGCCTGACGCATCCGGCGCTCGACTGGCTCAATGTCTATGGCATCCGCCTGCTCGAACCTTTCAGCAGTGAATGGTTCTATGGCGATACGCTGTTCATCATCGACGTGTGGCTGTGGGCCCTGATGGGCTTTGCAACGTGGTTCTCGCTACGTCGGGAGATGCGGGGCGGCGAATGGCAACGTCCGGCACGGGTCGCGCTTGGGGCCATGCTGGCCTATATCGGCGTGAACCATGCGATCACCTGGGTTGCGGAGGAGCGTGCGCGGATGAACGAGCCCTATCCGCGCATCGCCATTGCAAGCCCTCAGCCCATCTATTTCTGGCAGCGCGAAATGATCACCGGCGAGGGGGATGGACGCTGGCGGATCGACGAGCGCGAAGTGGGCAATTTCGAACTGCTTGCGGAGCATAAGCCGGACATCGCTGCCGCCGTCCCGGACGCGCGTCCATTTCTCTTCTGGTCGCGAACGCCCTTTATCAGTCGCGATGCGGATGGGGTATACTATCTGCGGGATGCGCGGTTCGCTTCGCCGCTCGGCGGAGACCGCTTCTCGGTTCGCCTTCCCGAGCAGGTGTGCGAGCCGCTGAATCCGGTGCCGCTGGAAGCTCCAGCTTCGCCGGATTAACCGGTGCAGATTATCGGCCACCGAGAGGCGCATGAGCAGGCCTCTTGATTCTGCAATGTGGTGAAGGGCTGATTTTTAACCTAAACTTGCCGATTGCCTCGCCCGAGGCCATATTCGCGCGCATGGAGGCAGAGGGGATCAGCCGGGGGCAGCGGCTCCTTTCGTACGGCAGGCGCATCGGCACCGGGCCGACCTTGCTTGCGCGTGCCTTTTCCGGGGGCTTTCGCGGGATGCTCGACCGGTTCGACCGCGGCATCGAAAAGGGCACGATCCGGCTCAGCCTTCCGGACGGCTCGATGCGCATGTTCGGCGGCCGAGCGCCTGGCTTCGACGCCGAACTGGAAATTCTCGACTGGCGCGCGCTGATTCGCACTGCGATCGGTGGCTCGGTCGGCTTTTACCAGGCGTGGGAAGCTGGCGAGCTCGCCAGCCCGGACCTCGTACCGCTGTTTGCCAATATCATGCACAATGGCGAGGCGCTGGGCGATATGGGCCGCGCGAAGGGGCCGTGGCGTTTGGCTGCGCGTTGGCTCCACCGGCTGAACCGCAATACTAAGGACCGGGCTGAGAGAAACATCCACGCGCATTATGACCTCGGCAACGACTTCTATGGCGCGTGGCTCGATCCGACGATGAGCTATTCCAGCGCCTACAAAGTCGCCGACGCTCCCCTGGAGGCCGCCCAGGCACGGAAGTGGGAGCGGTTGGCTCAGCGGCTCGGCGATCCCGAAACATTGCTGGAGATCGGCTGCGGATGGGGAGGGCTGTCGAACTTCTTCGCTGCTCGCGGCAGCGAGGTGACCGCGATCTCCCTCTCGGACGAGCAGCTCGAATGGGCGCGGACGCATCATCCGGGCGTCGAGTTCCGTAAACAGGATTATCGCGATGTGTCGGGACAGTTCGACGGCATTGTCAGCGTCGAGATGGTCGAAGCGGTGGGCCACGAATACTGGCAGGATTTCTTCGCCTGCATTGCGCGGAACCTTAAGCCCGGGGGGCGTGCCGCGATCCAGTTCATCGCGATGAAGGACAGCCTGTTCGAAGGCTACGCCCGCAATGCCGATTTCATCCAGGCCTATATCTTTCCCGGCGGTCTGCTGATCCGCACGAGCGAGTTTCAGCGGCTGGCTCAGGAAAATGGCTTGAGCTGGCAGGATCAGGAGGATTTCGGTCTCGACTATGCCGAGACGCTCAGGGTCTGGCGCGAGCGCTTCGACCAAGCGGCAAAGGGCGGCCGGCTGCCCGCCGGTTTCGATGAGCGCTTCTGCCGGCTCTGGCGCTTCTACCTGATGTACTGCGAAGGCGGGTTCCGCTCGGGTGGAATCACCGTCAGCCAGGTTACGCTGGTGAAGCCTTAGCCGATATTGCGGAACATGCCGTCGCCGCGATAGCGAGCGAGGATGTTGTCATGCACGATCGGCGAAAGGAGCTGTGTGAATGCGCAGCCACACATGCTGTTTTCCCACCACACGACCTCCGCCTGCAAAGCCTCGAGGCCCGGCAGCGTCAGCCAGCACACGGCGCCGACATGCATGCGGCTGACCGAAGTGGCGGAAAAACCCGACAGTGAAAGGTCGTGCACGCGGGTTTCGAACCCGTGGCCGCCCGACTGGCGGAGCTGTGCTGGAATGGCGATCTTCGTGCGCGGTGCACTTCGATCTTCCTGCGCGGCAATATCGTATGAACCTGTGAGGATCTGTGCCGTCATCGCTTCGGTCCCTCGGTGATGCATCGCCCGGGGGTGGGCGCGCGCCGGACAAACTGACGGTTTCAGGTTTCCAGTTTCTTGTCGCTTGTGGTTAACGCGTATCTTCCACGCGTTCGCGATGTCCGGTTGCGAAATCCCCATTCAATAAGGCGACGATCCGCTGTGCGACCGCTTCCGGCGGCTTCACGGTCTGCGGATCCTCGCCGGGATAGGCGCGCGCGCGCATTTGGGTGCGTGTAGCACCCGGATCGACGATGGCGACACGTACTTCGGACACTTTCTCGGTTTCCTGCGCATGGCAGTCGAGCAGCGTTTCGAACGCCGCCTTGCTGGCCGCATAGGCTCCCCAATAGGCGCGCGGCTTGCTGCCGACGCTGCTGGTGAGCCCGATGATGCGCCCGGCATCGCTTTTGCGCAGCAGCGGATCGAAAGCCGCGATGAGCGCTTGGGTCGCGAGCACATTGACCGTCACCGCTTGCGACAGCCCTTTGGGCTCGATCTGGCTGACGGGCATAAGGGGCGGCAGGAATGCAGCGCAAATAACTAGAATATCAAGTTTTTCCCAGCGCTCCCCAATGGCGGCGGCGAGCCGAGCAACGGCATCTGGTTCGGCAAGGTCGAACGGGGCCAGGGTGGCCGTGCCGCCGGTCTGGTGGATATCATCCTCGACCCGTTCCAGCTCTGCCGCACTACGCGCCGTGAGTATCACATGCACGCCTTCGGCAGCGAGCGCCTTGGCCGTGGCGGCACCGATTCCGCGGCTCGCGCCTGTCACGAGCGCGATGCGCCCGGCCAGCGACATCGCTTTTGACATCAGGCGACCTTGCCGACGGGGAGGGTAAGCTGCGCGGAGACGCGATCCCTGTCTTCGAGATCGGTCAGCCGCGTGGGATAATCGCCCGTGAAGCAGGCGTCGCAATATTGCGGAGAGCCATCGTTGCGGCCCGCCAGGCCGACAGCGCGATAAAGGCCGTCGATCGAAACGAAGGCGAGGCTGTCTGCCTTGATGAAATCGCGCATCGCCTCGACATCCATGCGGCCGGCCAGCAATTTGGAGCGTTCCGGCGTGTCGACTCCGTAATAGCAGCCATGGCCGGTGGGAGGGCTGGCGACGCGGAAATGCACTTCCTTCGCACCCGCATCGCGCATGATCTCGACGATTTTCATCGAAGTGGTGCCGCGCACGATGGAATCGTCGATCAGCACGATCCGTTTACCGTCCACCAGCGCCCGGTTCGCATTGTGTTTGCGCCTGACGCCGGCATGGCGTGCACCGTCCGATGGCTGGATGAAGGTGCGCCCGACATAATGTGAGCGGATGATTCCCAACTCAAAAGGGATGCCCGATTGCTGCGCGAAACCGATTGCCGCCGGCACGCCGCTATCCGGCACCGGGACCACGATATCGGCCTCAACCGGCGCCTCGCGCGCCAGTTCCACGCCAATTGCCTTGCGCGATGTGTAGACGGAGCGGCCATCGAAGATGGAATCGGGCCGGCTGAAATAGACATGTTCGAAAATGCACGGGCGCTGCGGCACTCTCGCGAAGGGCATGTGGCTGGTGACACTGCCGTCGAAGCTGGCCTGGATCATTTCTCCCGGTTTGACCTGTCTTGTGAAGCTCGCGCCCACGATGTCGAAGGCTACGGTTTCGCTGGCGAACACCACCGCATCGCCCAGCTTGCCCATCACCAGCGGACGGATGCCCAGCGGATCGCGGCAAGCGATCACGCCCTCGCGGGTGAGACAGACCAGCGTATAGGCGCCTTCCACCTGGTTCAGCGCATCGACCAGCCGGTCGATGAGCGTAGGCTGCCTGCTGGTTGCGACGAGATGGATGATGACTTCGGTGTCGGAAGTCGACTGGAAGATTGCTCCGCGTTCCACCAGCTCGCGCCG
>DASWIR010000438.1:0-5287 GCA_036397575.1 Alteraurantiacibacter sp.
GTGGCGCCGGATCGCTCAGCCAGGCTTCCAGCCGATCTCCGCGACACGAGCCGAACGCGGCACATCGGTCACGGCCTCGTTGATGGCGACCGCCTCGCCCGGCGCCAGCACGCGCTTGGGCGGGCGAACTTCCATCGAATAAACGATCCGCTCGCGCTCGTCGCGCAGCACTATCAGGATCGGTGGAACATTGCGCGCTTCGCTGCCGACATTGGTGATTGTGCCGCTGGCGCCGAAGAACTCGGTGCCGTTGGGCAATTGCCGCCGATCCTGCTGATCGGCCGGGAAATCGAGTACGAGGTCCGGCTGGCTCGTGGCAAAGGTTGGGCGGCTGACCGGGACCCAGCTGGGCAGGCCCCAGAGATTCACTGCCACGATGGTGCCGATCGCAATGAAGCCGAGGATCGCGGCTGCCCAGGTCCACATTCTGAGTGGGTTGCGCCGCGGGCGGAAGGGGGGTTCGGCATCGAATTGCGAATGCCCGTCGTCATCCTCGGCCGAATAGGTTTCGACAGGGGGCGGTTCGACCGGCTCGGGCGGAGCATCTTGTTCGGCCCCGGCTGATTCGGGTTCGGGTTGGGGCTGCGGCTCAGGAGCTTCGGCTTCCGGCGGCGGCGGGGCAGTCTCAGGCCGAGAATCGCTGACGAAGTCGTACCGGATTCCGGCGGGCGGGCGCGGCGCGGGTGGTGCTTCGACGGGCGCGGCCTCAGCTTCCGCAATCGGTTCCGGCTCCCTCGCCGCACGCTCCGGTTCCGCGGCGGGCGTTTCATCCGGCTCCGGAGGAGGAGGCGCCGGCGCGGGTTCCTCCGTTTCCGAGCGTTCCACGGCCGGGCCTTCCTGGAACCAGGAATGTCGGCACTTTGCGCAGCGCACCGTACGGCCATCGACGCCGACGGCACTATCCGGCACGACATAGCGGGTGGAGCACGCGGGGCAGCTTATGATCATCCCGACCTCCAGCCTAAAGCACTGTCACCCTTCCGCAACAAGGGGAAGAGGCATTATCATTAGGCTGTGCATGGCTTTTTTCCACATCGAACAGCGTATATAGCGCGCGGCAAATGATCAGCATTGCTTCCGATCCCAATCTGCGGCTGCTGCGTCCGCATCGACGCCGACTGCAGGGAGGTGGTTTGTACCGATGAGTGACGCGCACGGAGACATCGTCCGGTTCGACAATGTCGGGCTGCGCTATGGCACCGACAAGGAAGTGCTGAGCGACCTGAGCTTTACGCTGTTTCCCGGCACCTTCTACTTTCTCACCGGTGCCAGCGGCGCGGGCAAGACTTCGCTGCTCAGACTGCTTTATCTCGCCCAGCGCCCCTCACGCGGGATGATCCGCCTGTTCGGTACCGATGTTATCACCATGTCGCGTTCGCGGCTGCCCGCCTTCCGTCGCCGGCTGGGGGTCGTGTTCCAGGATTTCCGGCTCGTCGAACACCTGTCGGCATTCGACAATGTGGCACTGCCGCTGCGTGTCTCGGGCGTGCGCGAGGAAGAGTTGATGAAGCCGGTTGCAAACATGCTGGAATGGGTCGGCCTCGGCGACCGGGCCGGTGCCCGGCCCGAAACGCTGTCCGGCGGGGAACAGCAACGGGTCGCTATCGCCCGGGCGGTGATCGGGCGGCCCGAAATGCTCGTGGCCGATGAGCCGACCGGCAATGTCGATCCCGAAATGGCGCTGAAGCTGCTGCGCCTGTTCGAGGCGTTGAACCGGCTCGGCACCACCGTGGTGGTGGCGACGCACGATCTCCATCTGCTGCAAAAAGCGCCGGATTCGCTGATTATGCGCCTCGATGGCGGCCGGCTCAGCGACCCCACCGGTGCCCTGCGCTATCCGCCGCGCCGCGAGGGCGTGCGCCGGTGAACGGTAAGCCGAAGAAGCCTCCGGCCTCGCGGCCTGCGCGCGGCCTGTCGCGCTTTTCCGGGCGGCGCGCGGCGGCACTGGTGCCGCAGTCGCGCATGGGCGGACCGATGCTATGGGTGGTAGCGATCATGACTGCGCTCACCGTGATCGCCGCGGCGGGCGGGCTGGCGCTAGCAAACCTGGCCTCGGAGGCGCGGGCGGAACTGTCGGGCGGACTGACCGTGCAGATCCTCGAACCGGAGCCGGAGGCCCGCAACCGCGCGGCTGAAACTGCGCTCGCCATTCTTGCCAATCGTGAGGATATCGCCTCTGTGCGCCGCGTGCCCGACGAGGAGATCGAGGAACTGCTCGCGCCCTGGCTGGGCGAGGGCGAGGAGCTGGGCGAGCTGGTGCCGGTTCCCGCGCTGATCGATGCGCGGCTACGCGGTCCGGTGACCGGACGGCGCGTGGAGGAATTGCGGGCGCAGATCGAACCGCGCGTGCCGAGCGTGCGGATCGACGCGCAATCGGGCTGGCTGGAACCGGTCTTCGAAGTGATCGAGACTTTGCAATGGCTGGCAGTCGGCCTCGTTGCGCTGCTGGCTGCAACCAGTACGGCGGCGGTGTTTCTCGCGTCGCGCAGTGCGCTGGGTGCCAATCGCGAAACGATCGAGATCGTCCACCTGCTCGGCGGAACCGACGGGCAGATCGCGCGCATCTTCCAGAACTCCATCGCGCGCGATGCGATGCTTGGAGGAATTGCCGGGCTGGCACTGGGCGTGGCTGCCGTATTGCTGCTGGCGCGGCAATTCTCCGGCCTCGACTCCGGCATGGTCTCGGGCAGCGAACTGCATCCGATCGATTGGGCAGCGATCGCCGCGATTCCCGTAATCGGCCTGGTGCTGGCGATACTGACCGCCCGGGTGACCGTGTTTCATGCGTTGCGGCAGGTACTATGATGCGCCGCGTCATTGCCGCCATCCTGATATTGTGGGCCCTCGGCTTCGTCTGGTTCGCCGGTATCCCGCCCCAGCCGGCGCCGTCTTCGATGACCGATGCGATCGTCGTGCCCACCGGGGCGGGCGGGCGCATTCAGCGTGGTCTGGAAATGCTGCGGGATGGCCAGGCCGAGGCGATGCTGGTGACCGGGGTCGATCCGGAAGTGAAACCGGCCGAATTTGCCGCCCAATTCGAAGTGCCGGATGGATTGATGGATTGCTGTGTCGAGCTCGGTTTCGAGGCGGTCGATACGCGTGGGAATGCCAGCGAGGCGGCGCAATGGATGGAGGCCAATGATTACGAGAGCCTGCGGCTGGTCACTACCGACTGGCACATGCGCCGCGCGGCTTACGAGCTGTCGTCGAGCTTGCCCAATGGCGTGACGGTGATCCGCGATGCGGTGCCTTCCGAACCTTCGTTCGGCGGATTGTTCCTCGAATATCACAAGCTGCTGGCAAGCGTTGCCGTGCATCTCTGGCCGGGTTGAGGCCAGTGTATAGCGTGATCCGCAGCCTCGTCTTCTACATCGTCTTCTATGGCGGCACGGTGTTTTTCGTGCTTGGTTCGGTCGCCCTGATGCTGCTGCCGAGACGTGTGTTCCGCATCGGACCCGATGGCTGGTCGCGCTTTCACCGCCGCTGTGCACGCATGCTGCTGGGGCAGCGTGTGGTGGTGGAAGGCGACCTGCCCGACTATCCAGTGATTTATGCCATCAAGCATGAGAGCTTCTTCGAGGCGATCGACCTTGCCGCGACGTTCGACCATCCGGTCGTGTTCGCCAAAGAGGAATTGTACCGTATTCCGCTATGGGGCTGGGTGGCTCGCCATTATGGCAGCGTGATGGTGGCCCGGTCGGAAGGCGCCAGTGCGCTGCGGGCCATGCTGACCGACGCAAGGCGTTTTGCGGAAACCGGGCGCCCGCTGGTAATCTTTCCCGAGGGGACGCGCGTTCCGCACGGGACGCGGCCGAAATTGCAATCGGGCTTTGCCGGGATCTACAAGATGCTCGGTCTGCCGGTTGTGCCGGTCGCGGTGAATACCGGACCTCTCTACCATCGCCGTTGGAAGCTTCCCGGCACGATCACCTACCGGTTCGGCGAAGCCATCCCCGCCGGTCTGCCTCGCGAGGAAATCGAGGCAAGGGTGCATGCCGCCATCAACGTGATGAACAGCTCAGATTGAAGGATGATTCCGGCGGTCTCCGATTTTCGGGTGGCGCGCCGACCGGGGGGATCAGCCTCGATGATCCTTGCGCCCGAAATCGGGACGCGCATCGTCCTGCCCCAGCTCGATGATCGAGCGGCGCACGGCCCGCGTCCGGCAGAACAATTCGAACATTGTCTCGCCGTCGCTGGACCGGATCGCCTCGCGCATTAGCGCCAGGTCGGTGAGGAAGCGGTCGAGCATTTCCAGCACCGCCTCCCGGTTGTTGAGGAACACGTCACGCCACATGGTCGGATCGGAAGCGGCGATGCGGGTGAAATCGCGAAAGCCGCCGGCCGAATATTTGATCACTTCGCTGCGGGTCACGTCTTCGAGGTCCGAGGCCGTGCCGACGATCGTATAGGCGATGAGGTGAGGGATGTGGCTGGTCACGGCGAGGACGAGATCGTGATGGTTCGCATCCATCGTATCGACCATCGCGCCGAGCGCCTCCCAGAATGCGACGAGCGCGGCGACTTTCTCTTCCTCCGCGCCCGCGGGCGGAGTGATGATGCACCAGCGCCGGTGGAACAATGTTGCGAAGCCCGCATTCGGGCCGCTGAATTCGGTGCCCGCAACCGGATGTGCGGGAATTATGATATGGCCGGGCAGCGCCTTGGCCAGCGTTTGCGTGACGCTCTGCTTGGAGGAGCCGACATCGCTGACCACCGTGCCATCTTTCAGAGCCGGTGCGATTTCCGCGGCGGCATTGGCCATCTCGCCGACTGGTACGCACAGGACGACGAGGTCGGCATTGGCTGCTGCCTCGGCAGCGCTGTCGCAGATCGTGCCGGCAAGGCCGCGCTCTCTCGCGCGCTTGCGGACGGCGGGATCGGAATCGTAGCCGGTCGTGGCGACGCCCGGCAGATGATCGGCCACGGCGAGGCCGATCGAGCCGCCGAGCAGACCCAGCCCGATGATTGCGACATTCTGGAAGCTCACGCAGTCCCTCCGGTCATGTCGCGCAATGCGGCGACCACTTCGTCCATCTGCTCGGCAGTACCGACCGTAATTCTGAGCGCATTGGGCAGCCCCTGGCCGGGCAGATGCCGCGTGGCATAGCCGCGAGCCGCGAGCCCGTCATGCGCTGTTTCGGCGCTCAGCGCGCCCTCGAACAGCACCAGCACGAAATTCGCCTCGCTCGGCAGCGCGCGAAGGCCATGATTGCCCAGCGTTTCGATCGCTGCGGTGAAACGCGCGCGTTCGGCGGCATTGTGCTCGCGAGAGCGGATTACGAAA
>DASWIR010000439.1:0-2258 GCA_036397575.1 Alteraurantiacibacter sp.
GTTCCATTCAGGCCGGGCGAGGTCGCAGACCCAGGGAGCAGGGCCGTAATGGTGGCCAGTGTCCATCAGGTGCGCGAGGCCCAGCGGGGTCATGTAATCGACCACCGCTTGCCGGCTTTCGAGCATCATCGGCACGGCTTCATCAAGGAATTCCTCATTGCTGCTGAAGCTGAGCGCCGCCCACTCGCGGGCGATCTTTTCGCTCGGCAGGGAAGGGTCCCAGGCCATCCGGCCGAACGCATACCAGTTGGCCTGGTCGAAATGGCTGCCCGACCAGTTACGGTCGCTGCCGGTATTGGCGACCCCCGTCATTCCCGCCGGGGCGACCACTTCGCCTACCGTCGCGCCGTGCCCGGTCTCGGCATCCAGTACTTCCTCCCACATTGGCGCGAGGAAAGTGAGATGAGTGGAAAAGCCCAGATATTCCTTGGTGATCTGCGCTTCGAGCATCAGCTTGGTGTTGGGCATCGCCCCGAACATCGGGTGGAATGGCTCGCGCGGCTGGAAATCGATCGGTCCGTTCTTGACCTGCACGATCACGTTCTGGGCGAACTGCCCGTCGAGCGGTACGAACTCGGCATAGGCCTGCTTGGCGCGGTCGGTCTCGTCCTCGGCCGAATAGACGAAGGCGCGCCAGATCACCGTGCCTCGCTCGCCCAGCGCTTCGGCCAGCATGTTCGCCCCGTCGGCGTGCGTGCGGCCATAGTCTTGCGGGCCGGGCTGTCCCTCGGAATTGGCTTTGACCAGGAAGCCGCCGAAATCGGGGATGCTGGCATAAATCTGGTCGGCCTTGGCCTTCCACCATGCTTGCACGGCAGGATCGAGCGGGTCGGCGGTTCCCATGCCGCCGATTTCGCGCGGCGCGCTGAAGCGAGCGGACAGGAATACGCGGATGCCATAGGGCCGCCATGCATCGGCCAATCGCTTCAGCTTGGCGATATAGCGCGGCTCCAACATCTCCGCTTTGGCATTCACATTGTTCACCGCCACCGCATTGATACCGATCGAGGCGTTGGCGCGGGCATAATCGATCATCCGGCGGTCAAGATGGCCGGGCAGCCGCCACCAGTCGAAGATCGAACGTCCGGAATAGCCGCGCTCGACGGTGCCGTCGGGATTGTCCCAGTGGTTCAGCATGCGCAGCGGCATGGCGGGGGTGGACGCGAGATCGATTTTTGCAGGGTCCGCGCCCAGCGATAATTCGCGCAGCAGGGCGAAGGCACTATAGAGGCAGCTGATATGGCTCGGGCCGGAAATCCGGATTTCGCGAGTTGAGGAGCGGATTTCGAATGCATCGCCGCCTTCGAACGGCTCGCTTCCGCAATCGAGCGCGATGAGACCGTGCTCGGAATCCTTCGCGCCGTTCCGGCCCAGCAGCGAATCGAAGCCCTCCTCCAGCTCGCGCGCAGCCGCCTTCAGGGTCGGACTCTCGTTTGCGGCCAACGTTACCCGCGGATTGAAAACCCTCAGCCGCTCCAGTGCCTCGCCTTCGAGCGGGGCGTAGCGAAGCCATAATTCGTAGCCGTCCTCGGCCTTTGCGGTCGCAGGCAGGCAAAGCAGCATCGACGGCGCAAGCAGCACCGCGAATGCCTTGCCGAGGCGATTGACAAGCCCTCTCCCTCTCATCATGGTAGCGCTATCACGAATGGCCGCGCAGTCAAGATCGCGGTGCACGGGAGAGGGATATGAAGCGCCGATTGAAGGCTGCCATGCTTGCGGCCGCCGCGGGGATTTTCGTTGTTTCAGGGCCGGTTGCTGGCCCGATTGCCGCCCAGGAAGCGGCAGGTGAATTTTCGGTCGCTCAGCTTGATAAGCCGAATCCCGACGCGCCCTACTGGGACGCCTCGCTTCCGGTGGAGCAGCGGGTCGCGGACCTCGTGTCGCGGATGACGCTGGAGGAAAAGCTCGCCCAGATCACCACGATCTGGGACAGCAAGGGCGAGATCCAGGATGCTTCCCACAATTTCGATTCTGCAAAGGCAGCGGCCAACCGCCCGCACGGGATCGGACAGATCGCGCGGCCTTCCGACGTCACCGGCCCGGCTTCCCCGCGCGAAGTGCCCCGCCGCAGCATCGAGGACAGCGTCGAATATGTGAATGCGGCGCAGAAATGGGCGATCGAGGAAACGCGCCTCGGCATCCCCATTCTGTTCCACGAGGAATCGCTGCATGGCTTTGCCGCGAAGGACGCGACTGCGTTTCCGCAGGCGATCGGCCTCGCCTCCACTTGGAACCCGGACCTAATCCGCGAGATCAAC
>DASWIR010000440.1:0-3093 GCA_036397575.1 Alteraurantiacibacter sp.
CGCTCGAAGGCGAGGACGGAATGCTCGGCGCGGTGACCTGGTGCGACCGCAAGTCCGGAGCGACGACCCGGCGTGAGATCCGCGAGCTGTTCTCCTTCATCGGCGCCGAACCCAACACCGACTGGCTGGCGGAATCGGGGATCCGGCTCGATCCGCGCGGTTTCGTCTGTACCGGCGCGGATGTGGGCGACGAGCGGCACCTGCTCGAAACGAGCCGCAAAGGCATCTTCGCGGTCGGCGATGTGCGGGCCTCGTCGGTCAAGCGCGTTGCATCCTCGGTGGGCGACGGGGCGCAGGTCGTGGCCGCTATTCACAGCGTGCTGGCGGAAATGCGCGAGAGGGAGCTGGTAGCCCAATGATCAGGCAGTGCGCGCATTTTCCCGAAATCCGGGATGTCACGCCCAGCGCGAAGGGGTGCGAAGAATGCCTCGCGATCGGCAGTGCGTGGGTGCATTTGCGCATCTGCCGCAGCTGCGGCCATGTCGGCTGCTGCGACGATTCCCCGAACCGCCACGCCCGCGCGCATTTCCACGAGACCGCCCACCCGATCATCGAAGGCTACGATCCGCCCGAAGGCTGGGGCTGGTGCTATCTCGACGAGGATTTCGTGAGATTGCCCAGCCGGACTGCACAGCTCGGCCCCATTCCCCGGTTCCTGTGATCCTCAGCAAAAAGGGCGGCCCTTGCGGACCGCCCTTTCTCTTGTTCGGATCGGCGTAAGGCTTAGCGCTTCGAGAACTGGAAGCTCTTGCGCGCCTTGGCCCGGCCGTATTTCTTGCGTTCGACCACGCGGCTGTCGCGGGTCAGGAAACCTGCGGCCTTGACCGTTGAGCGCAGCGCCGGCTCGAACTTGGTCAGCGCCTGGCTGATGCCGTGCTTGACCGCGCCTGCCTGGCCGGAAAGCCCGCCGCCGCTGACGGTGCAGACCACGTCATACTGGCCCTCGCGGTCGGAGATCGAGAAGGGCTGGTTGATGACGAGGCGCAAAGTCGGGCGCGCGAAATAGATTTCCTGGTCGCGGCCATTGACGGTGACCTTGCCGGTGCCCGGCTTGATCCATACGCGCGCGACGGCGTCCTTGCGGCGGCCGGTCGCATAGGCGCGGCCCTGTGCGTCGAGCTCCTGCTCGCGCAGCGGCGCGGGGGGTGCGGCCGGAATCACGACCTGGCCTTCAACGTCTTCGCCGGGGGCATCGGCCACGGGCGCGGGCGCTTCGCCGGCCAGATCCTTGAGGTCGGCAAGGTCGGAAACGGTGTTCTTTTCGTCAGCCATCACTGGGCCACCTTGTTCTTGCGGTTCATCGAGGCAACGTCGAGCACTACGGGCTGGGTGCCGTCATGCGGGTGCTCGGTGCCGGCATAGAGATGCAGCGCCTTCATCTGCTGGCGGCCGAGCGGGCCGCGGGGGATCATCCGTTCGACGGCCTTTTCCAGCACGCGCTCGGGGAAGCGGCCTTCCAGCACCTTGGCCGGGCTCGTTTCCTTGATCCCGCCGGGATAACCGGTGTGCTTGTAATAGCGCTTGTCCTGCAGCTTGTTGCCGGTGAAGCGGACCTTGTCGGCATTGATGACGACGACATGGTCGCCGCAATCGACATGCGGCGTGAAGCTCGGCTTGTGCTTGCCGCGCAGGAGGTTGGCGACGATCGTCGCGAGGCGGCCGACGACCAGCCCCTCGGCATCGATCAGGTGCCATTTCTTCTCGACCTCGGCCGGCTTGATCGACCGGGTCAGCCTGGTGAGCGTTTTCATGCCCATTCCTTATTTGCGAATCTGTGGCGCGAGCCGGATGTTCCGGCCTGCGGGAAGGCGCGCCTTTGGCGGGGGAGGGTCCTCAAGTCAAGCGAAACCGCGGGTTTCAAGAGAGGTAAAATAATACCTTAGGAATTTGCAGCCGCATGTTCTTGTGAGTCCCTGCGGAGGCAGGGACCTCGCGCCATAATCGTCGCGCTTGCTGCCTGAGGCCCCAGCCTGCGCTGGGGAGCACGGTGTTGTGAGTCCCTGCGAAGGCAGGGACCTCGTGCGATGATCGCGGCGCCGGCGGCGCGCGCCAAGGAAAATGGCGGTGGTCAGCCCCTTGTCTCGGTCCCCAGCCATTCGAGGGTTGCCTCGCCGGCAAAATCCGCTCTCCAGCCGATAATGGCCGGGGCATCGTAGGGGTGAATCTTCGCAAGGTGCCGCGCGGCCTCGTCCAGCCTGGCGGCGCTCGTCTTGAACAGCGCCGCGCATTCGCGCGCTTCGCCGCGTTCGCCCTGCCAGCGATAGATTGAGCGAATTCCGGGGAGGATGTTGGCGCAGGCGATCAGGCCCGCTTCGAGCAGGGCATCGGCAGCGCGCGCCGCCTGCTCTTCATCGGCGAAGGGGCACCAGATCAGCGCCGCGCCGTCTGCCGGGTCGCTCACTCGCCGCGACCGTTGACGTGCGCGCCCCAGGCGGTTGCCGCGACCAGCAGCGCGCCCACCAGCTGATGGGCCACGGCGAGCCACAGCGCGACGCCAGTCATCACCGTGGCGATGCCGAGCAGGATCTGTGTGCCCAAAGCCGAATGGATCGCGATCGAGGCCGGGCGGCTGCCGGCCGCCTTCGCCTTGCGCGCCAGCACGATCAGCGCAGCCACCGCCGCCCAGGCCCACCAGCGATGGAGGAAGTGGATCAGGAACGGATCGTGCACCGCCGCCCACAGGAAGCCGCGCGAACTATCGTAATCCGGCACCAGTCTGCCCTGCATCAGCGGCCATGTGTCCGAAGCGAGCCCGGCATTGAGCCCGGCGACCCAGGCACCGAGCAGCAGCTGGAGGAACAGCACCGCACTGGCGATCCAGGCGAGGCCGGTCAGCCGTGCGGGCCGCGCGGCTGGATCGCGATGAAGCGCCATGAGATCGAGCGCGGTCCACACAAGCGCCGCCAGAGTGAGCAGAGCGGTCAGAAGGTGGATCGACAGCCAGAAATGGCTGACGTCGGTCATCTCGCCCGACAGGCCGGAGCGGACCATGAACCAGCCGAAGGCCCCCTGCAGGCCGCCCAGCGCGAGCAATGCGAGCAGCCGCCATTTGTATCCTGCCGGGATCGCCCGCTTCCACCAGAACCATGCCAG
>DASWIR010000441.1:0-5521 GCA_036397575.1 Alteraurantiacibacter sp.
CAACCTGGGTGCCAATTAAGTATAGTGTCCCCGGAATTTGGTGTCCCCCGGAATTTGGTGTCCCCGGAATTTGTCCCCGGAATTTACCGCGGACGATATTCGCGGAGGTGAGAAAACTATATTTGAAGCGATCTGTGCAGGGGTAGTTCATCGTACTCCAAAAACGTATAGAGAAGTGGCTCTATTCATATTACAGATAATTTCGGAAATATTATTGAGGGAGAGAACAAGTGACAATTGTTGATGCGGCGCATGAAGCCGAAGAGCTAAACAAGATTTGGGATTCGCTAACCGGTCTTTCCATAGCATGGGAGGTTGAGAATAAGACTCCTTGGGAATTAAGGATGCACGCGTGCAAGCAATCGAAAGGTCTAAGAATAGGGTCTTGGGATGACATCCCGGCTGGGCCTGGAGAAAACGAAGAGTGTGGAACACAGCATGACACGATTTTCGGCTCGCACAATACTGGCGGCGTCATCTATGAAATGGCAGCGTCAGGATTCTATTTTGGGTGGGTCTGGGACGACCCATCAATTGGACAAGCCGAGTATGCTTGGGCAGTAGGCCCTCCTGACTACGTCGAAGCAAAGATCGAATCTTGGTGGAATGGATTCAGCGGAATGGCGATTAAGGGTGCCAAGTCCGAATGGGTCAATACGGCTGGGGTTGTGAAAATCAGGATTCAGCCTGGCTTCGATCCATTTAAGATAACCATATATCCAAAAAGCACAGCTGAGGGTGAGCTTGATATTCAAGCATGTTCGGGGGCGACTCCTAGACCTCATGATTCGGATTCTAGCGGGGACCCGCTGACTCGCGAACGTCTTGCAGAGAAACAAGAAATATTTGCGAAAGCCCTGCTGGATAGCGCTAACCGACTTCGAAAAGACTGATGACGGGCGCCAAAATCGTTGAATAGAAATGGACCGGGTCGACGATATTCAGTCGAGGACTGTTATGCGAAATCTATCGTCCGCTTCGGGTCGCATCCTGCCAGGCAGCTAAGGGTGGTGGCCTCAACCGGTGGACGCAACACACTGAGCAAATCTGTCAGCGGGTGTTTCGAACTGCAAGGTCTTTCGGGGGCGCTCGTTTAGTTGGCGCGCGATGGCGTCGAGATCGACCTGACTATGAACCGATAAGTCCGTGCCCTTGGGCAGATATTGCCGCAGCAGGCGGTTGGTGTTTTCATTGGAACCGCGCTGCCACGGGCTTTGCGGATCACAGAAGTAGACCTCCACATCGGTCGCAAGCGTGAACCGACGATGGTCGGCCAGTTCCTTGCCCCGATCCCAGGTCAGCGACCTGTAGAGTTCGCGCGGCAGTTTGCGGGATTGCTCGATGAGGGCGGATACGACGCTGTTCGTGTCCTTGTTGGCGACCTTGGCCAGCATGACATAGCGGGAATGACGCTCGACCAACGTGGCGACATAGCTGTTCTTCGAACCGGCCATGAGATCGCCTTCCCAATGTCCCGGAACTGCGCGATCTTCCACGCAGGCGGGCCGCTCGCGGATCGAGATCGCATCCTTGATCTGCCCCAGCCCGTCCCGCTTCAAGCTGGCATGGCGTGACCGGCGGATCGTTCGCTGCGAACGCAGATACTGCATCAGTTCCTTCTTCAGGACGCCGCGCGTCTGGACGAACAGGCTGCGATAGATCGTCTCGTGTGACACCTGGTGATGCGCTTCCCCGTCATGCTCCCGCTTCAACCATCCCGCGATCTGCTCAGGCGACCAGTGCAGGCGAAGCTTGGCGGAGACTGTCCGGCATAGCTCCGGGTGGCAAGCCAGCTTGCACGGCTTGGGCCGCTGCGACCGGTCCCATGCCGCCTGGTCTGCACGCACTGCCCGGTAGCGCTGGATACCGCCATTGCGCCTGACTTCCCGACTGATCGTCGAGGCGGCCCGCCCCAGCTGACGCGCGATCGCGCGCAGGGATGATCCGCCGCCAAGCCCGCGTGATATCTCCTCCCTATCGGCCAGGCTGAGGGCCAAGCGCGACCGTGTTCGCTCCGCCGGACGAATGCCGCCCGTGGGCGACAAGATCGAATAGATCGACGAGGAACCCCGGTCGAACAGGCGGCCAATCGAACTCATCGATTCTCCGCGCTGCCAGCGATCCCAAATCTCAGTCTTCTGCGCTTGCGTGTAATAGATCCGACGCCGGTAACCCATTGCAACCTCCACAACTCCCTAACGAACATGGTGTTGCGTCCACCGGTTGAGGCCACCATCGTTAGCGGACGTCCGCTATCCTTCTCCCGCACGGGAGAGGGTTTCGTCCGCTCCCACCCGAAGTGGACCACCCTATCCATGGCAGGCATTAGCGATGCCGTGCACAGCTTCCAGCCCGCTCCGCGCCCCGCCAAAGTGCAGGCCCGACCGGGGCGGTTTTTTCCTTCCCAGGACTGTGTCAACTGTGTCAACTTTGTTCAGGTTTGGGAGCAGGGAGAGGAGCCCCGATGATCGACACCCGCCACCTCGTGGATCGCGAGATCCTGCCGATGCTCGACATGCCCGATGTTGTGCTGACGCCCGAGACTTTGGCCGAAGTGCGCGCCAATCCGCTGTTCACCGGCGACGATCTGCCGCCCGCGCCGTTTCCGATCACCGAGGCGCGCGCGCCGGTCGAAGGCGGGCCTGACGCCAGGCTGGTGGTGATCGATCCGCCCTCGGACAAGCGCGGGCGCGGCGCGATCCTGCATATCCACGGCGGCGGGATGGTGGTCGGCACGGCCGACAACGCCGGCAAGACCAAGTGGGACCTCGCGGAGGATCACGATTGCGTGATCGTCTCGGTCGATTACCGGCTGTGCCCCGAAAACCCGTTTCCCGCGCCGCAAGAGGATTGCTATGCCGGGCTGGTCTGGCTGGCCGAGCATGCCGACGAATTGAACGTCGATCCCGACCGCATCGTCTGCATGGGCGAGAGCGCCGGGGGCTGCCTCGCGGCGAGCCTGGCGCAGATGACGCGCGATCGCGGCGGGCCCAGGCTCGCCGGGCAGGTGCTGATCTACCCGATGCTCGACTGGCGCACCGGCGGGCCCGACGATCTTTGGGCCAACCGCCACACCGGCGAATTCATCTGGACCCGCGAGAAGAACCGCTTCGGGTGGGAGGCACTGCGCGGCGACTATTCGCCCACCGACCACCGCAAGGGCTGGTTCTCGCCCACCCTGGCCGACGACCTTGCGGGCCTCGCCCCGGCCTATATCGCCACCGGCGCGCTCGACCTGTTCCTCGATGAGGATCTCGATTACGCCCGCCGTCTGATCGATGCCGGGGTGCATACCGAGCTGCACGTCTATCCCGGCGCAATCCACGCTTTCGAGCTGGTGCCCGAGACGCGGCTCCAGGCGCAGGCCGAGATGGACCTGCACCGGGGATTGCGGCTGCTGATGGGGTGAGGCTCAGGCGGCCCTTCCGGTCGACCAGCCCTTGGCGGCGTTCCTCAGCTGCGATGCCTCGAGCTGGTCGATATTGCGGGCGAATTCGCGCATCTCGATGATCACTTCCTTGGGCAGGCGCCGTTCGAACTCGACGCCGCATTCGCCGCCGCGGGTCCACACGACGGTGGCGAAGACCTCGTAGCGGCCGAATTTGAGGAAGCCTTCCGCGCCCGTTTTCGGCGGGCTGTCGAGCGCGATCCGCGCGCCGCCCATCGACAGGTCCTCGAGCAGGCAGGGCTCGGTCCCGTTGGTCAGCATCAGCCTTGCGGGAATATCCATCGGTGCCCTGCCGTCCCAGCGGCGGCAGGTCATGTTGGCATCGCCCGGTACATGCGTTTGGTCCATTCGGTCATGTCAGCACAATACGGTAAATTTGAAGATAATGCGGCGCGCGGCTGTGTCGCCCGCTCCCCTATTTCATCATCGTCGCGATCCCCCAGGCGATCCCGCTCGAGGCGAAAAACAGCGGCCACGACCACCAGACATGGAAGTCGAGCACCGCCATGCCGTGGATGTTGAGGAACGACCCCCGCGATCCCTGCGATCCGAGCACGAGCGAGACGGTGAAGGTGAGCACCGCGCCCACCAGGAGTCCCTTGAACATTTCCATCGCGCGAGCTCCCGCCGATGCGCGGCGCCGACACCTAGGCGCGCGTTTACCCGGAATTCACCTTGCCTCATGGCCGTGACCATGGAGCAAATTCTCTGGGTTAAGCGGTAGGGTTTACCGCTCCACCGAGCGGCGGAAGGCCGGGCGGGCTTCGATTCGCGCGCGATACGCGGCAACCCGGGCGGGCAGCTCCACCTCGATCTTGGTAAATGCGAGCAGCACGAAGGCGTAGCCGACCGAGATATCGGCGATGGTGAAGCGGGGGCCGGTCACCCATTCGCGCCCGTCGGCGAAGTGGTCGTCGAGGAACTTGAAGCGCTTATCGAGCTGGCCGAACTGGTCGGCAACGGTTGTGTTGGTCCGCTCGCCGGTGAAGATGCGGGTGCGGAAGATCGTCCCGATCGGCGTGGCGAGGTCGGCCTCGCCGAAATGGAGGAATTGCAGGTGCTCGGCATAATGCGCCGGGTCGGGATTGGGCCCGACAGTCAGCGCCGCCGCTTTCGCATCGCCCGCGACCAGCCGCCGCCCGGTGATATATTGCAGGATCGCCAGGCTTTCGAACATCACGATCCGCCCGCCCGGGCCGTCATCCTCGATCGCCGGGACCGAGCCGAGCGGGTTCACTTCGAGGAAGCTCTCGGGCACCGGGATGCCGAGCTTTTCGACGCAATAATCCTCGCCCAGCTCTTCCATCAGCCAGACGACGCGCTGCGAGCGCGAATGCGGGACATGGTAGATGGTGATCATGGTGCGGGTCGAGCTTAGCCGCCTGAATTCAACCGGCGCAGCACCAGCCAGCCGCCGATCACCCCGCCGACGACCTTGAGCCCGTGCGCCAGCAGATAGGCCGGGCGAGTGCTGCTCTCGAGATCGAAATCGGCGACTGATCCGGCCGCGACGAGGGTCAACGCAACGTACAGCACGATGCCCCACAGGCCGGCGACGAAGCCGTTGAGCACCGGCGCGCTGCTGCCTTTCCCGCACCAATAGCCCGCCGGGACGAACAGCAGCAGCGCCAGCGGCGGGATCAGCCAGTTGAGCACCGGCTCGGCGCCGGCTTCGCCGAGCGAAGCGAAGATCGCGATGGTGGGCACGATCAGAGCAACTTCCACCGCGATGGCGCCGATCAGCGTGCGGCCCCAGCGGATGCCAGGCAGTGGTTGGCTTGCCATGTTCGATTCTCCCCCAGTCCCGCCGGAGGATTAGCAGAGGCGCCTCGCCATGGACAAGCATCCGGTCGCCCCGATAGTCGCGGGCGAGGGCAGGCGCCGCTCCCGCGCGCGCCAAAGGGCTAGATCTGAAGTGGGGTTCTTCCCCCAATGCGGGAACGGCAACGGGGCGGCCGGTTGGCGCAAGTGTTCGCCTAATGCGGCAGTTCACGGAACAGGCGCAGCAGCAGGATCGCGCTGGTGGGAAACGTCACGGCCCAGCCGGCCGCCGGCCAGATCAACATGGGCCAG
>DASWIR010000442.1:0-4695 GCA_036397575.1 Alteraurantiacibacter sp.
GGCGAACATCCGGTTAGGGTCGCTGGCGGTCAGCGCGGCGCTGGCATCGGTTGCGCCATGGATTACATGGGTAAAACCGGCCTGGGAGATTTCGAATGCGGTGACGTCGCCCTTGAGAAAGGTGACGTGACGGGCGAGATGTGGAGCGGCGTTGACGAAGCGCCGGGGATTGCGGCTAAGCACGGTCACTTCGGCCTCGATGGGCGCACACACAAGCGCCTCCAGCATCCAGCGGCCGATAAAACCGGTGCCTCCGGTCATGAAGATGCGTGCACCCTCCAGCTTGGCCCAGACAGGGGCGAGCGTGGGGGCCAGCGCCGCGATATCCTCATCCAAGATCATGCCGGCACGAGCCCCAGCGTGGGCCGGTGGCGGAAATGCGCGCGCACAACCTGATGGATCGTGTCGAGCGCCAGCGCCCAGACGATCAGAACGATGAGTGCGGGCCTGATGAAATGGCCCCAGGCGAGCCCGAATTCCGGATTGACTGGGCGCCCGCTCAGCCAGCTGTTGGTCGTGAGGTCGAGGATCGTTGCAAGCTGGATGTCGCCCACCAGGCAGAGCAAATAGGTACAGGTCACCGCTATCATCGGTCCGATGCCGCGAAAGCGCTCGAGAAACACGAGGAACAGGAGAAAGACCTGAGTGTATCCGCCCGGAGACTGGGTCACGAGATAGGCGCCCAGAAGAAGCGCCGCGATACGCGTCGCAGGCAAGGCTCGCGGCTGCAGCCACGCCGCTGCCAGTGCCGCGAGCGCCAGCACCTGCGTCGCGCGGATCGCCAGCGCCACGGCGAATTCGATGTTCTCGATGGTGCGCGAAGGTACGAATTCCAGCAGTGGTACCTGCGCGTCGCGCATATTGAGAAACGGCGCGAAGCTGGTCGAGTAATTCACCTCGTTCCATACTTGGCTGCTTTGGAATTCGATCCAGTTCGCCGTATTGGAAACGATCTGGCCGGGCGTGCCCGATCCGACCAGCATCAGAGTGAGGCAATAGAGCGCGATCGTTGCGATCCCGGCGAGTTCCAGCATGCGCCATTCGCGGCGAATTGCCAGCGCCAGTACCGGCAGGACGAGATAGGGTTTGAAGTTGATCGTCGCCGCGCCCGCGATCCCCCGCCACAGCCGCGACTGCAGGAGCGGCCCGTGCGCCAGTATGAAGCAGGCGAGGCAGACAAGGATCAGATTGCCTCGTTCGAGCGTGAACAGGAGAGGCAGGCCCAGCGCCATTGCCACGGTTCGCATCGGGGCGGTCGCCGGGTTGGCGCGGTGAAAGCTCAGCCACAACAGCACGACATTGATCGCGTATGATGCGTAGATCGTCGACCGGCCCAGCCAGTCGCAGTCGCGCGCATGGAACGAGGACTGAAGGTAACAGCCGGGCAGGCTGAACATGTCGAGAAAGACGAAAGACAGCGGCGGATAAATGCTCCGCCAGACGTCGTAGCTGCCCCCGTTGTTGGCCCAATAGGCGGTGTTGAACCAGTCCATGAACGTATCGTTCGTGTCGAACACGAAGGGCTGCGGCAGGTAGCCGTGCTCTCGGAAGAACAGGGCGGTCGCGATAAGGCTCGCCACGACGCCCAGCGCGAGCAGGACTTCGTGGAGAAGCCGCCAGAGTGGGTATTCCCGGGTCATTGCGTGCCAGCCGGGAAATTTATGCGTTCCTCCTCGATCACGAGGGGGACGTTGCGGCTCCGCTCGGCCAGCAGGCGGACCTGCTCGGCGACAAGACCGATCGAGAGCATCACCATGGTCAATGCGGCGAGGCCCGCGGCGAACAGCGCCAGCGTTCCCGCAGGGCCGCCGAGCAGCAGCGCGACGATCGCTCCGGCCAGCAGTGCGCCGGTGAGAATTCCGGTCAGGGCGGCCGCAAATAGCGGAATCCGCAGAAGCAGCCGCGCCGACCCGCCAAAGGCCGACATGGCGAAGGCGAATAGGCTGGCGAGCCCGTTCTTGCTCCTGCCGGCCGCGCGCTGGGGCCGGTCGAAGGGCACCACGACTATGTGAAAGCCGACTTCCACCAGCATCCCGCGAAAAAACGGTTCGGGTTCGTGCCAGTGGCGGAGTTCTTCCACCACTTTGCGATCGAGCAGCCCGAAGCCGGTGGCGCCGGGGATGATCGGATAGTCGGCAAAGCGCGAAAGCAACCCGTATCCCAGCCTGCGCGTGATGCGCAGCATGATCGGCGCGCGTTCGCGCCTGCGCTGGCCAAGGACGACTTGCGCGCCTGTGCGCCAGTGTTCGACGAAGGTGCCGATCATGGCCGGAGGGTCCTGGAAGTCTGCCCCCATCCCGATCACTGCTTTGCCGGCGGCCTGGAAAATGCCGTGCGTGGGCGAGCGCATCTGCCCGTAATTGCGGTTGTTGAAGATCGCGCGAATGCGCGTGTCTTCAGCGCAGAGCTCGCGAATGATCGTCCGTGTAAGGTCGGTCGAGCAATTATCGATCAGCAGTATTTCATATGAGCCTGCGGCTTTACTCGCCTCGGCCGACACTGCGGCGCAGATCGCCCGGACATTTTCCTCCTCGTTGAAGCAGGGGATGACGATCGACAGTTCGGGCGCGCTCATTCCGCTGGCTCCCGGCGTGAGAGCAGCGGCAGCCGGATGCCCGTCGCCGGGGCATAGATCTCGGTGAACGCAGCCAGCAGCAGGAGGAAGGCGAGCGCCGCAACCGCAGGAATATTGAACTTGCGGTCGGCGTCGAGACGCGCTTCTTCGATCACTTGGACGTCGGTCGCCGTCTCACCTGCGAGCGTCTCGACCGCGACCTCCTCGTTGGTTCGGGCATAGACTTCGTACAGCGCCTGGGCGAAGCGGTAGTCGCGATAGAGCTCGTAATACTCGCTTGATATCTCGGAGAGCCCCGCGACATTGGGTCCGGCGGCATCCCGTCCCGGCGTCGAGGCCTTCGCGATCTGCGAGCGGAGCGAAGCGACTTCCGATTGAATAGCACGCAGCCGCGGATTCTCGGGTCCGAGGAAGCCGCTCAGAGTGCGCAACTCTACGGTCTTGGCCTGCAATTGCGCCTGCAGCCCGGCCCTGAGCGAGATTTCGGACCCAAGCTGCGCTTCCGGCGCCGCCAGCCCATTCTCGCGCCGGAAGGCATCAAGCGCCGTTTCGGCCCTGGCCACGCGGTCGGCTGCTTCCCCGAGGCGCTGCTCGACGATGATCCGCCTGCGTTCGGTGCGATCGCGCCCGAGTAGGACGATACGGTCGCTGATTGCCCGGCTATAAGCCCGTGTGAGATCTTGTGCCGTTGCCGGATCGTGGCCGCGGGTTTCGACCTCGATGATACCGCCGGTCAGCGAATGGATGTCCACCTTATCCTCGAGCATCTTTCGCGCAGAGCGCTTCGAGGAGTAGTCCGCTTCCGGCCCCACCAGTTCGAGGTCTTCGATCACACTGTCGGCCACTTCGGCGCTGCGCCCGATGGCCAGATACATGTCGATCGGCTGCCGCGCCCCGCCGAGCAGCGCTGCAAAACCCTGGAACTGCCCGCCAAAGCCGCCGGTGAGCCCACCGAGGCCGAGGCTGCTGAGATCCTGCGGCACGATCCGCGCCCGCGAAACATATGGCTGCGGAAAGACGCACAGGATCGCCAGCAGCAGCGCGACCAGCGCGTAGAGTCGGCGTCTCTGGCGTGTGTTCGAGATCGCGGCGGCAATCCTGTCGCGCATGGTCAGTTCGTCAATGATTTGATCGAGGCGGCGCTGACAGCAGCGCCGAACAGCATGCCGCCAATGTCGCGCAGCCGGGCCCAGAATTCGCCGCGATTGCCATCCAGCGGCACGAAGATGAGATCGCCTGGCAGTGCCCTGGCCTTCAGCGTCCCGCCGCCTTCGGACAGGACAGTGCCATTGGCGCGCACGACGAAGACTTCCTTCTTCTCGCCCATCTTCTGAATCCCGCCGGCGAGATCGATATAGTCTTTGATCCTGCGGTCGTCCGCGTATGCGAAAGAGGCCGGGGTCGGCACCGCACCGAACACGCCCACCGTCACGGGACGCGGCGGGACATAGACGCTGTCATTGTTCTCCAGCACCAGGTCGCCCGGCAGCTGCGCGGCGTCGACGGGCATGTTGAACACCAGCCGGCCGGTCGGCTCACGTTGGCGCATCTGGTCTACAACGGAGCGAATCAATTCGATATTGGCAGGCTGGATCATCTGGGCGCGGTCAACCGAAGTAAGCGGTTGCGCTGTCAGCAGCATCTCTGCATCCTCGATCGCGCGCTCGAAGCTTGCCCGCTGCTGCTCGCGCACGCTTTCGCGTGTGATTACGCTGGCATAGGGAAAGGCTTCGGTGGTCAGCCCGCCTGCCTGTACGACGAGCTGTGCAAGGCTCGTCCCCGGCTGGAAGAAATAGCGGCCCGGTCGTTGCACCTCGCCGCTGATCGTCACCAGGATCGATTGTTGCTGCAGCGGCCGCTCCATCCCGGCATCGCTCAGTACGCGAAGGATACTGCCGGGCTTCACCTGGATGGCGTAGGCTTGCTCGGCCGGAATTTCGCGCCACCCACTGTCGGCCTGGGTAAAGGGATCGAGCACGAGCAGGCGGGAGCGATCGGCAAGGGTGCTCACCCCCCCAGCGTAGAGCAATGCGTCGGCCATTGTCTCGCCAGCTCCGAGCTCGAAAATCGCTTCATGATTGACGCTGCCGGTTACGGCGACCTGTTCTCCTGCCGGGGCG
>DASWIR010000443.1:0-1901 GCA_036397575.1 Alteraurantiacibacter sp.
GCGGCGATCCGGCGCGGCTGCCGGCGCTGCTTGCCGCGCACGCCAAGGCGGTGGAAGCGGCGGCGTAGGCGCAGCCAGCGCACGCATCGAGAAATGACCCCGGTACTCGCCGCTTGCTCACCACCCTCCCCTGGAGGGCTAACTTGGGCACAGATGTTGCAGTGCGAGTCAATGGATGTTGCGCTGCGATTCGTTTGCTGCGGTGCGATTCGGTTTGCATAGAGCGATTCTGGCGTGATTGTGTGCTTGCCATCGCGATTCGAAAAGGGGGGCGACGGTGGAGATGGCGATCGGATATTTCGGCGATGCCCGATTGGAGAAGAACGGCGCGCTGCTTACGCAACGTGTCAGTGAACGACAGGCAGTATGTGTGCGCAAAATTGCTGACGATCGGAGCGAGCAGGTCAAGTTTCGCCGGTTCCTGTCGAACGAGGCGGTCACGGTCGAGGAAATGGTGGCGCATCGCGCGATGTTGGTAGCCGCTGCGGCGGCGGGTCGGCATGTGCTGGCGATGCAGGATACGAGCGAAATCAACTATCAGGCGCAAGCCGGGCGCAAACGGGGGCTTGGCAAGGTCGGCAACGGCACCGACGCGGGATTGTTCGTGCATCCGGTCTTGGCCGTGGATGCGCAGACGCAGGAATGCCTGGGGCTGGTCGACGCGCAGATCTGGCGCCGAACCAAGAGCAAGGCGGAGAACTACAAGCGGCTGCCGATCGAAGAGAAGGAGTCCTATCGCTGGGTGAAGGGCGGCGAACAAGCGAAAGCGGTGCTGGCCGAAGCCGCCATGGTCACCGTGATCGACGACCGAGAGGGCGATATCTACGAAAAATGGGCTCGCCTGCCGGATGAACGGACTCAGCTTTTGACGCGGGCCAGCCGCGATCGCAGCTTGGCCGACGGCAGCAGGTTGTTTGTAAACTTGGCACGGCTGCCTGAGGCCCACCGCTTCACGCTCGACCTGCCGGCGCGGCCCGGCAAACGTGGCGCTCGAACGGCGCGCATGGCGGTACGCTTCGGGCGTGTTCGCATCTGTCGACCGGGCGTCTGCTCCGACCACAGTGCGCCGCCCGAGATCGAGCTGTCCGCCATCGAGGTTCGCGAACTCAATCCCCCGCCCGCCGATGCGATCTGCTGGCGCTTGCTGACAACGCATCCCGTCGACAGCATCGAACAAGCACTCACCGTGATCGGCTGGTACCGCCTGCGCTGGCACATCGAGCAGCTGTTTCGAACCCTCAAGCGTCAGGGATTGCGCATCGAGCAAAGCGTGATCGAGGACGGCGAGGCTCTCGAAAAGCTGGCGGTGATCGCGCTCATCGCCGCCACCATCACCATGCAGCTCGTGCTGGCGCGCTCCGCCGGCGGTCGGGACCCGCCCGCCAGCCGCGCGTTCGATTCCGAGCAGATCGAGGTCTTGCATGTGTTGCAGAAGAAGTTGCAAGGGCGCACGACCAAGCAGCAAAATCCCCATCCGCCCGACAGCCTGGCCTGGGCCGGCTGGACCATCGCCCGTCTCGGCGGCTGGACCGGCTACGACAGCGACAAATCCAGAGGACCCATTACCATGCGAGACGGCCTCGCGCGCTTCTACGGCATCATCGATGGCTATAACCTCGCAAAAAATGTGTGCCCAAGTTAGCCCACAGGGGGAGAGGGTAAGAGAGTGCGTCGCGAGCCATGCGCATGACGCAGCAATGCCCGGGCGCTATCGAAACGATCCCGCATCCGTGACTTGCCTGTGAGCCTGGTCGGCCGTAGGTGTGCGACACGCACAAATCCGGAGGGATGAGGCCATGAACGTCATTCGCCGCCGCGGCTGGGAAATGCCGGAGAGCCGCGCCACCCCCGAGCTTCTGTTGTTCAACCGCCGCGTCTTCCTGGGCGCTGCCGCGGGAACC
>DASWIR010000444.1:0-2282 GCA_036397575.1 Alteraurantiacibacter sp.
TCGCCAGCCTGCTCACGATCGTTGCGCTGGTGCTGCTGCTCGGCTCGTTCCGCGGCAATCCGGCGCTCCCCCATCCCGACGAGAAGCCGAAATTCGAACGCGAACCGCGTGGCGTATTCCGCGTCACCCGCCACCCGATGATGTGGGCTTTCGGCCTGTGGGGCATCGCCCATATCCTCATCATGCCGACGGGCCGCACATTGATCTTTGCCGGCGCGATCACGTTGCTGGCTCTGCTCGGCGCGCATATGCAGGACCGCAAGAAGCGGGCGGCAATCGGCGCGGATTGGCGGGCCTGGGAATCGAAAACCAGCTACTGGCCGCGCTGGCTGCAGCTTGCCTATGCCGGCTGGGGCAAGTGGATCGCGGCGATCCTCTTGTGGCTATTCCTCACCTGGGCGCATGTCTGGCTGGCCTATGTCCCGGCCGGTATCTGGCGCTGGGTTCCGGGGATGCTGGGTTAGGCAGCACCGCTTCGAGAAATTGAAGCATCTCACGCTGGGCCGCTGCTTTCCATGCCAGTTCGTGACCCGCACCGGGAAAAATCGTCAGTCTGGCTTCCGGAGTGGCCCCAGAAAGTATCCGCGAGTGGTGGGACGGGATCAGAGTATCCGCATCGCCGTGCAGCAGAAGGATCGGAGCCGCGACGTGCCCCATCTTATCGACATTTGCGAAGCGATCGCGCAGCAACAGATTGGTGGGAGCCCAGCGGAATTTCTCGCTGACGATGTGGGAAAGGCTGGCAAAGGGTGAAATGAGCACCAGCGCCCGAGGCTCGAATTCGGTCGCCATCTGTACCGCGACGCCCGAGCCGATCGAATTTCCTACCAACACAATTTCGTCCGGCAGCACGCCACGCTTGCGCAGCCACTCGATTGCCGCGCGCCCGTCGCGATAGAGGCCCTGTTCGTCCGGGCTCCCGGGATTGCCGCGATATCCGCGATACTCGGCTGCGAGCACGCCATAGCCTTCTGCAACAAGCCGATCGGTTGCCGCCACGCTCGATTGCCAGTCGGCCCCGTTGCCGTGAAAATAGAGGATCGTCGGCTTGCCCCGGACAGCAGCGCGATAGCCTGCCCACAGCGTCAGCCCGTCTACGGTGCGATAGGCTATCCGCTCGAAGCCCGGCGACTGCCCGCCCGGCCCCTTCGGAGCTGGATAGATCAACCAGCCCTGGGCGAAATACATCGTCGCCAGAAGAACGAGATATAGCCCCGCAATGGCGACTGGTATGGTCAGCAGCATGCGTCGCAACCAGGCCCGCCGCGACTGGGCTGAATTCAAGCCCGCGCCTCTTCCACCCCGGCGCTGTTGTGCCGCAGAGCCGATAGCACCGTATCGACGATATGCGGCGCGTTGAGATGCGCCACATCGTACATCTTCTCGGGCGTATCCTGGTCGATGAACATATCCGGCAGGCGCATGGTGCGGATCTTGAGGCCGCTATCCAGCAGCCCCTCGTCGCTCGCCAGGGTCAGCACATGCGCGCCGAGCCCGCCGATCGAGCCTTCTTCCAGCGTCACCACGACCTCGTGGCTGGTCATCAGCTTGCGGATCAGCTCTTCGTCGAGCGGTTTGGCAAAGCGCAAATCCGCGACTGTGGTAGAGAGACCCTTCGCTTCGAGCTGGTCGGCCGCCTTCAGCGCCTCGGCAAGCCGCGTCCCCAATGACAGGATTGCGACCTTGGTGCCCTGGCGCACGATACGGCCCTTGCCGATCTCCAGCCGCTCGGGAGTGGCCGGAAGTTCCACGCCCGTGCCATTGCCGCGCGGATAGCGGAAGGCGATCGGCCCTTCGTCGTGGAGCGCGGCGGTATAGGTCATGTGAACCAGTTCCGCCTCGTCGGCGGCCGCCATCACGACAAAATTGGGCAAGGTGGAAAGATAGGTGAGGTCGAACGAGCCGGCATGGGTAGCGCCATCCGCGCCAACCAGCCCCGCGCGGTCGATAGCAAAACGGACCGGCAGGTTCTGGATCGCGACATCATGCACCACCTGGTCGAAAGCGCGCTGCAGGAAAGTAGAATAGATCGCGGCGAAGGGCCGCATGCCCTGCGCGGCGAGACCCGCGGCGAAAGTCACCGCATGCTGCTCGGCAATGCCGACATCGAAGGCGCGTTCGGGATGGCGCGCGGCGAATTTGTCCACGCCGGTGCCCGAAGGCATCGCCGCCGTGATCGCGCATATCCTGGGATCCTTGTCGGCCAGATCCGCCAGCGTCTCGCCGAACACGTTCTGATAGGCGGGCGGACCGGGTGAGCCCTTCTTCTGCTCGCCGGTGAT
>DASWIR010000445.1:0-1981 GCA_036397575.1 Alteraurantiacibacter sp.
CGGGCGTCGATCACCTGCGGCGTCTTCACCTCGACATAGCCCCCGCCGTCTATGGCGCGGCGCATATAGGCCTCCAGCTCGCGCCAGATCATGTAGCCATTGGGGTGCCAGAAGACCGATCCGTGCGCCTCTTCCTGCAAATGGAACAGGTCCATCTCCTGCCCCAGCTTGCGGTGGTCGCGCTTTGCCGCTTCCTCCAGCCGGTGGAGATGCTCGTCGAGCTGCTTCTTGCTGAGCCAGCCGGTGCCATAGATCCGCGTGAGCTGCGCGTTCTTCTGGTCGCCGCGCCAATAGGCGCCCGCCACGCGCATCAGCTTGAAGGCCTGCGGATCGAGCTTGCCGGTGGAGGGCAAATGCGGCCCGCGGCACATGTCCATCCAATCGTCACCCGACCAGTAGACCGTCAGCTCCTCGCCTTCGGGCAGTTCGGCGGCCCATTCGGCCTTGAAGCTTTCGCCATCCGTCTTCCATTTGTCGATCAGCGCCTGGCGGCTCCAGACTTCGCGGCGCAGCACCTTGCCGGCGCGGATGATCTCGCGCATCTTCTCCTCGATCGCGGGAAGATCGTCCATCGAGAAGGGCTCGCGGCCCGCGGGCGCCATCACGTCGTAATAGAAGCCGTCCTCGGTCGCCGGGCCGAAAGTGATCTGCGTGCCCGGCCACAGCGCCTGCACCGCCTCGGCCAGCACATGGGCATAGTCGTGTCGCGCGAGTTCGAGCGCGTCGGCTTCGTCGCGGGCGGTGACGAGCGCGAGGGTGGCATCGCCGTCGAAAGGGCGGCCAAGATCGCGCAGCTCGCCATTGACACGCGCGGCCAGCGCTGCCTTGGCGAGGCCCGGCCCTATCGCGGCGGCCACGTCCGCCGGGGTCGAGCCTGGTGCTACTTCGCGGACGGATCCGTCGGGCAGCGTGACTCGGAACATCTCTGACATCTTCTCGGACTTTCTTTCCATCTGCGACCGGGCAGGCGGCCTATGCCTTTGCTGGGTGGAACTAGGCAAGCACATCGGCACCGCCTGCACCTCTTAGCAGCGCGATGTCCGCCGCGGCCATTTCGTGACGCTCGCCGCGAAGATGCGCCTCCACGTAGTCGTGCAGACACAGCGCGTCGGCCAGAGCGTTATGCGGGTTTGCGCTGGCGCTGGCCGTGTCGAAGCCCGGAAGGTGGAGCAGCAGGCAGGCGAATTGCAACGGATCGTTCCGCTTGCCGTGATCGCGCATCAGCATGTTGCAGAAATGGGCCAGGTCCTCAGGCCAGTCGGCCACGAAGATATGCGGTCCGGCATCCTTGCGCAGGAATTTCTGCAGGCGCTTGACGGCGCTGGCGCGGTCGGTCGGCTCGCGGTCGAGGATCGGGAGCACATGTTCCTTGACCCATGGCACGATCAGCTCGTGCGCATGGAGCGCTTCGTAGAAATGCGCGCCATCCTCGCGGACCAGCGCGATGCTGAGCAGTTGGCCTCCGCTCCCGTTGAACTCGGTGTCGATATAATAGCGCATCGTCGCCTCCTCGCGCCGGGTGTGGGATCGACAGGTTCGGGAAGCTGGCGCCGCGCCACCCGGAACCGGGCGGCGTGGCCTCGCGTCAGTGCGCGGCCAACCGCCCCGGACTCGTCCGGGTGGTGGTAGTGGCCGTGATGGTCAGTGCCTGCGCCATAGGGCCGATGTAGCGAGCGCGAGTTAAGATCGCAACCGGGCGGTAGCCCCATTCGTTATTCCCGCGAAAGCGGGAACCCAGTTATAGTTAGACCCGGCTGGGTCCCCGCGTTCGCGGGGATGACGAGGAGGGAAATGGGTCGACCCGATTCCCTGCAAATAGCCACCCAAGCGCTGGGGAGTGCCGATACAGCCTAGGCGGTGAAGCGGTTGCTTCCGGCTACGCTCGCCATGCGATGCGTGCCCGAAATGCGCGTGCTCTTCTCGCGGACAGTATCCATGAAACGCCATTCGCAGCTCGCGGCAACAGGCGTCAGTTCGAGCG
>DASWIR010000446.1:0-9909 GCA_036397575.1 Alteraurantiacibacter sp.
GATCGGCCCGCTGCTCGACCGGCTGGCCGTGCGGCATGGCGCGGGCGGGATCATGCATTTCTCGGCGGGCGACAGTCATGTACCCGAGCGGGCGGGGACATTGCGCCCGGCCAGCGCCCCGTTCCCGAAAGAAGGCGAATGGCAGGATGTTCCTTCCGGCGATCCGCCCCTTCGCCCGCTGCTGCTGTTCGACCCGCCCCAACGTCTGCAGGTGCTTGCCTCGGTTCCGGACGGTCCGCCCCGCCAGTTCCGCTGGCGCGGCCGGGCCTATCGCGTCACGCTGCAGGAAGGGCCGGAGCGGATCGCCCCGGAATGGTGGCGCCGCCGCGGCGGTTATGGCGACAATCCCGGCCTCTCGCGCGATTACTACCGGGTCGAAGATGAGGAGGGGCACCGTTTCTGGCTGTTTCGCCAGGGGCTTTACGGGCGCGAGAGCGGCGACCCGGGCTGGTACCTTCACGGGCTCTTCGCATGAGCGGCGGGGAAGATATTCCGAGCCCCGAGCCTGCCTATGCCGAGCTGCTGGCGGCGAGCAATTTCTCCTTCCTCCACAGCGCCTCGCACCCTCATGAAATGGTCCGGCAGGCGGCGGGGTTGGGAATGAGCGGGATCGGCATTGCCGATCGCAATACGGTGGCGGGTGTTGTGCGCGCCCATGTGGCATGGAAGGAACTGCGCGAGGCCGGGCTGGCGAGCAAGGACTTCCGCCTGCTGGTCGGCGCACGGCTGGTCTTTGCGGACGGCACGCCCGACATCGCTGCCTACCCGATGACGCGGCATGGCTGGGGACGGCTCACCAGCCTGCTGACTCGCGGCAACCTGCGCGCGAAGAAAGGCGACTGCATCCTCACGCTCGGGGATCTCCTGGCCCATGCCGAGGATCTGCAGCTGATCGTACTCGATGCTTCCACCGCTCTCGTCCAGGAGGAGCAACGCAAGCCCGTCGATTACCGTCCGCGCCTGCCGCTGGATGAGACGGAGGGCGAGGAACGGGAGCAAAGCCTCGAGGCCCTGCTCGCCCGCCTTGCCGGTAAAGCGCCGGGACGCGTCTGGCTGGGCGCCGCCATGTTGCGCCAGGGGGACGATGCACGGCGGCTGGAGTACCATGCACGGATCGCAGACGCAGCCGGAGTGCCGCTCCTTGCCGTCAACGATGCGCTCTATGCCAGCCCCGCCTGCCGCCCGCTGCACGATGTCGTCACCGCCATCCGCCTTGGCACCACAGTACAGGCGGCGGGGCGCCGGCTGCTCGCCAATGCCGAGCGTCACCTGAAGCCGCCGGAGGAAATGGCGCGGCTCTTTGCCGCCCATGGCGATGCCGTCGCCGAGACGGCGCGCTTCATGGCGGGCATTTCCTTCACGCTCGACGAACTCAAATACGAATATCCACACGAGCCCGTGCCCTATGGATGGGAGCCGCAGGAATGGCTGGAACATCTCGTGATGGAGGCCGCCCATGACCGTTATGGCGCCGAGCTTCCCGACAAGGTGAAGCGGCTGCTGGAAGAGGAATTCACTCTGATCCGCAGTGCGAAATATGCCTATTACTTCCTCACCGTGCACGATGTGGTCCGCTATGCCCGCAGCCAGGGCATATTGTGCCAGGGGCGCGGGTCGGCGGCCAATTCGATCGTCTGTTTCCTGCTCGGCGTGACTTCGGTCGACCCGATGCGGCACGACCTCCTCTTCTCCCGCTTCATGTCGTCGGAACGCAAGGAGCCGCCCGATATCGATGTCGATTTCGAGCATGAGCGGCGCGAAGAAGTGATGCAGTACATCTATCGCCGCTATGGCCGGCACCGGGCGGGGATTGCCGCGACCGTGATCCATTACCGGGCGCGCAGCACGGTGCGCGAAGTGGGCAAGGCGCTGGGGCTGAGCGAAGACGTCACCGCGCGCATGGCGAGCACTGTGTGGGGCAGCTACGCCTCGAAATATGAGCGCGACAGGGCGGAGGAAAACGGTTTCAACCCCGACAATCCGCAGATCGCCCGGCTGGGTCATTTCGTGGAGGAACTGCTCGAATTTCCACGCCATCTTTCGCAGCATGTCGGCGGCTTCGTGCTGACGCAGGACCGGCTGGACGAAACGGTGCCGATCCACAATGCCGCGATGGAGGACCGCACCTTCATCGAATGGGACAAGGACGATATCGACGCGCTCGGCCTGATGAAGGTCGATGTGCTGGCGCTCGGCATGCTGACCTGCATCGCCAAGGGATTCGAGCTGATGCGCCGGCACGGCCTCGGCGACCATAATCTCGAAGTCGATATCGAGTGCGAGGACGAAGCGGTCTATAAGATGCTGTCCAAGGGCGACAGTATCGGCGTGTTCCAGGTGGAAAGCCGCGCGCAGATCAACATGCTGCCGCGCCTTAAGCCCAAAATATTCTACGATCTCGTGGTCCAGGTCGCGATCGTGCGCCCCGGCCCGATCGAAGGCGACATGGTGCATCCCTATCTCCGCCGCCGCTGCGGGGAAGAGGCGATCGAGTTTCCTTCCCCTTCCCTGCCGCACGACCCGGACGAATTGCGTGGCGTGCTCGGCAAGACCTTTGGCGTGCCGATCTTCCAGGAACAGGCGATGAACCTCGCCATCACTGCGGCGAACTTCACCAGCGAGGAGGCAAACGGGCTGCGCCGGGCGATGGCGACATTCCGCAATCTGGGCACGATCGATACGTTTCGCGGCAAGCTCATAGGCGGCATGGTCGCCCGTGGTTACGAGCAGGAATTCGCCGAGCGCTGCTTCCGTCAGATCGAGGGCTTCGGCTCATACGGTTTCCCCGAAAGCCATGCGCAGAGCTTTGCCCGGCTGGTCTATGTCTCGGCCTGGATGAAGTGCCACCACCCGGCGGTGTTCACTTGCGCCCTGCTCAATTCGCAGCCCATGGGCTTTTATGCCCCGGCGCAATTGGTGCGCGATCTTATCGAGCATGGCGGCGAGGTCCGGCCGGCCGACATCAATGCCAGCCATTGGGATTCGACGCTGGAGCGGCGCGAGGACGGCGCGCTCGCCTTGCGGCTGGGCCTGCGGCAGATCACAGGCTTCCGGCAGGATTGGGCCGAGGTGATCGAGTCCGCGCGGGCGAGTGGGCGTTTCACCTGCATCGAGGAGCTCGCGCGGCGCGCCCATCTGCCCCAGCGGGCGTTGCGCCTGCTCGCCGATGCCGATGCGCTTGCCTCGCTCGGCCTCGATCGCCGTACCGCGCTATGGGATGTGCGCCGCATGCCCGATGACGAGCTGCCGCTTTTCGCTGCGGCGAAGGCGCGCGAATTGGGGGAAGAGCCGCCCATCGTGCTCGCGCCGATGACGCTCGGCGAACATGTGGTGAGCGATTACCAGCTCACCCGGCTTTCGCTGAAGGAACATCCGATGGCACTGCTGCGGCCTGTATTCGATGCCGAGGGCGTCACACCGTGCGAAAAGCTGCGTGCGATGAAGGGAGGAGAGCGGGTGAAGGTCGCGGGCGCGGTGCTGATCCGCCAGCGGCCGGGCAAGGGCACGGCGGTTTTCATCACGCTGGAGGACGAAGGCGGGATTGCCAATGTGGTGCTCTGGTCCAGCCAGCTCGACAAATTCCGCCGCGCGGTGATGGCCAGCCGGCTGATGCTGGTGGATGGCGTAATCCAGCGCAGCAAGGAGGGCGTGATCCATGTGATGGCCGATCGCATTGTCGATCGGACCGAAGTGCTGGGCGCTTTGTCCGACATGCACGGGTCCGAATCCCCGCTCTCGCCTGCCGACGAACTCACCCATACGCCGCAAGCGTACGGCTACCGGGAAAGCCGCTCCCCCACGGCCCGGCATCCGCGCAATGTGCGCCTCCTGCCGCCATCACGGGATTTCCGCTGAATGCGCCTGAAAAAATGAACAGCGCTTCACCTTAGCCCTAAACCCCTATGGTACTGTTTGCGGGTCATTAACCGAGTAAATGCAATGACATTGAGGGGGAAACTGTTCGCTCGAACCCCAAAGTCAGGGACGCAATCATAGGGAAGCACGGCAATGGCTGAAGCCGTTCAGCACTCACAAGACGATATTGTCAGCGGCGATGATTATATCTCGCCAGTGGAAGCAGACCAACGCACCGCGCCTCGTTTCACCATACTGATTCGGACGGCCAAGCTGCTCACCAGCCGGGGCGAATTCCTTTGCGTCGTGCGTGACGCTTCTTCCATCGGTGTCAGCGTGCGGACATTTCACGAACTTCCCAACGATCCGCGCATGCTGCTGGAAATGCCCAATGGCGACCGGCATGAGATCGCGGTGGTGTGGAAGCGCGAAGGCGCAGCGGGGTTCCGTTTTTCCCAACCGATCGACCCGCAGTGCATGATCGAAGGGGGCGGCCGTTTTGCACGCCGTCCGATGCGCCTGTGCCTGCAGGTGCCGGCGCTCCTGTCCTGTCACGGCCGCAGCTTCGATGCGGTGGTCCGCAACCTTTCGCAGCAAGGCGCACGGGTCGAATGTTCCGAACGGTTGGCGCTGGAACAGAAATTGCGGCTGGAGGCCGAAGGCCTTCCCTCGATCCAGGCCAAGATCCGCTGGCGCAGGGGTGAGGAATATGGGTTGATCTTCGAAGATACCTTCCAGTTCGCCGAACTGGCACAGCTGGTCAACGAGTTGCAGTGCGGTGTCGATCCGCTCGTCCCGCCCGAAGAGGCTGGCAAAGGCCCGGCGTAAAGGGCGGGAATTAACCGGCTAATAACCCTTTTCCTTCACTCCTGATCAGGACGACTGACAGGGGATGCAATGGGCATGGAATCGACCGGTTCTCACAAGGTGGATGTGGCGATCATCGGGGCGGGACCGGCAGGCCTCACTGCCGGCTATCTGCTGACAAAGCAGGGCAAGAGCGTCGCCATCATCGAAAAGGATGCCTCATATGTCGGCGGCATCAGCCGCACGGTGGAGCATGACGGCTACCGTTTCGACATCGGCGGGCATCGCTTCTTTTCCAAAAGCCGGCAGGTTGTCGATTTGTGGAACGAGATCCTGCCCGACGATTTCATCCAGCGCCCGCGGATGAGCCGCATCTATTACGAGGGTAAGTTCTACTCCTACCCGCTGCGCGCTTTCGAAGCGCTGCGCAATCTGGGCATCCTGCGCTCCACCGCCTGTATGGTCAGCTACCTGCGTTACAAGCTGTTCCCGATCCGCGACGTGAAGAGCTTCGAGGACTGGACCATCAACCAGTTCGGCAAGAAGCTCTATTCGGTCTTCTTCAAGACCTATACCGAAAAGGTCTGGGGCATGCCCTGCGACCAGATGAGCGCGGACTGGGCGGCCCAACGCATCAAGGGCCTGTCGCTCTATGGCGCGGTCATGGACGGCCTCAAGCGTTCGCTCGGGCTCAACAAGAAGCCCAATGACGGGCAGGCAGTGAAGACGCTGCTCGAAACCTTCCGCTATCCCAGGCTCGGCCCAGGCATGATGTGGGAGGCCGCGCGCGACCGGATTCTCGAACGCGGCGGGCAGCTTCATATGGGCCGCGCGCTAAAGCAGCTTTCGGCGAATAGCGATGGAAGCTGGCGCCTGTCCGCCAGCGGGCCGGAAGGCGATATCGCGATTCACGCCGATCACGTCATCTCTTCCGCGCCGATGCGCGAGCTTGCCGCGCGCATGCATCCGCTGCCCGACACGACTCTCAATGCCAGCCAGCTCAAATATCGCGACTTCCTCACGGTCGCGCTGATGATCCGTTCGGAGGACCTGTTTCCCGACAACTGGATCTATATCCACGACAGCAAGGTGAAGGTCGGCCGGGTGCAGAACTTCCGCAGCTGGTCGCCGGAAATGGTGCCCGATCCGGAGGTGGCCTGCGTGGGCCTCGAATATTTCTGCTTCGAAGGCGATGGGCTCTGGTCGATGGCCGACGAGGAACTGGTCGCGTTGGCGACGAGGGAAATGGACATACTCGGCCTGGTCGATCCCGCGAAGGTGATCGGCGGCGCGGTGGTCCGCCAGGAAAAAGCCTATCCCGTCTATGACGAGACCTATGCCGCCAATGTCGCAGCGATGCGGGAGGAGCTGGAGGAAAAGCACCCCACGCTGCATCTGGTCGGCCGCAACGGCATGCATCGCTACAACAATCAGGATCACGCGATGATGACCGCGATGCTCACCGTGGAGAACATCCTTGCCGGCCGCCGCGTCTACGATACGTGGTGCGTCAATGAGGATGCCGAATATCACGAGGCGGGCGACGAAGGCGCCGAGAAGGCGCTGCCCGCCCGCGAAGCCGTGACGGAAGACCAGGCGGCGGCTCTTGCTTCGGTGCGCGGCGTGCCGATGCGCGTTTCCGGCAAGGACAGGAAGGCCGCCTGACATGGCCGCTCTCGCCCCTGCAGCGAGCGAACGTCGCGAAGCGCCGGGGTTGGCCAAATGAGCGCGGCACCCGAAACGGCTGGGCCGCGCGCGCAATTGCATGCGCTGGCCGAGCGCGTGCTGGCGCTGGCGGCGAGCCGCTACATGGTCGTCAGCTTCCTTGCCCTGTGCACCGACATGTCGGCGTTCTTTGTCGCGCTTGCGCTCGGCTGGGGCGCGGTGGTTGCCTCCATCGCCGGCTATTGCGCGGGCATCCAGCTTCACTGGCTGCTGTCCTCGCGCTGGGTCTTTGCCGGCCGGCTGCGCGAAAAGGGCGGGCAGCGCCTGGGGCAGCAGAGCATGTTCGTGGCAAGCGCATTGCTCGGCCTTGCGCTCACCACCATTGTGGTCGCGGCGAGCCAGGCGGCCGGCATGCACCCGGCCATTGGCAAAGGCATCGCGATCGCCGCCAGCTTCTGCCTGACCTATCTGCTGCGCTCCGCTGTCGTTTTCCGCCGGCAGGAGCCGCGCAACCTGGCTGAGGAGCCGGCGCGATGAGCCACATCCTCGAAAGGCGCCGCTCGGCGCTGACCGGTGAACTGCTCATCCGCGTGGGCCTGGCCTTCGCGGTGATCTCGGTGCTGATGCTGATCACCAATTTCCAGTTCATTCGCGCGATGGCGTTTCCCGATCCCGACGATGTGATGCGCATGGTGCAGGTCCGCGATCTGATCGCAGGGCAGGGCTGGTTCGATCTCACCCAGCACCGCGTCGATGCGCCGCATGGCGGGGTGGCGATGCACTGGTCACGGCTGGTCGACATCCCGCTCGCCTCGATCATTTTCCTGCTGACTCCCCTCCTCGGGCAAGCCGGGGCGGAAATGGCGGCGGCGGTGATCGTGCCGCTGATTACATTCGCCTGCGCATTGCTGCTCGTCGCGCGGATCGCCTGGCGCGTGGTCGGGGGCGAAGCGGCAGGGCTCGCCTGCCTGTCCATGGCATTGTCGGTGCCGCTGCTCGCCCAAATCCGGCCACTCAGGATCGATCATCATGGCTGGCAGATCGTGCTGCTGCTGCTGGCCGTGAACGGGCTGATGGCGCGTTCGCCGCGCTTCGGCGGGCTTGTGACAGGTGTGGCGCTGGCCGCGATGCTTTCCATTTCGATCGAAGGGCTGCCGCTCGCGGCGGCGATTTGCGGCATAGCCGCGCTGCGCTGGTTCGGGAACCGCAAGGACCTGCACTGGTTCACTCACACCATGGCCGGGCTGGCTGGAGGCAGTGCCTTCATCTTCCTCGTGACGCGCGGGATTGGCGATCTCACGCCATATTGCGATGCGATTTCGCCCTATCACCTCGGCATCTTTGCTGTGGGCGCCATTGGCGCCTGGCTGCTTTCCCGCTTCGAACCGATGCCGCGCGCCTTGCTGATCGGCGGACTGGTTGTCATCGCCGGGGCAGGCGGCGCGATCTACGCGCTGGCCGCGCGGCAATGTCTTGCCGGGCCCTTTTCGACGCTCGACCCGGTAGTGACCAGGTTTTGGCTCGCCGGCATTCGCGAAGGCTTGCCGCTGTGGTGGCAGGATATCGCGATGATCCTCCAAACCCTAATCCCCGCCGGCATCGCCATCTGGGCTTCGATGAAGCTCGCCGGGCAATCGGGCGGCTGGCTGCGCCGCTGGTGGATGGATTACACGCTGCTGCTGATCGCCGCGCTGCTGGTCGCCATCTTCGTCGCGCGCGCGGGCGCCGCGCTGGGAGCGCTCGCAGCGGTGCCGATCGGGTGGCAGATCGGCCAATGGCTGCGCGCCTCGCGCAATGCGCGCAAGCCTTCCCGGCGAATCCTGGGCCTTGTGGGAGCCGCGCTTGTATTATTGCCCGCCCTGCCGCTCGGCTTGTTTGCCTTTGCCCATTCTGCGCAGGCGGAAATAGGTCAGGCGCCTGGCCCCGGCCGCTCCGAAACGCCGGCGATCGCGCGGGCGGCCGATTGCCGCCTGCAGGACGTGGCAGGCGCGCTGGACCGTTTGCCGAAGGGCGAGATCGTCGCACCGCTCGATATCGGGCCGCATATATTGCTTCATAGCGGGCAAAGCGTCGTTGCGACCGGCCACCACCGGGCGAGCGGCGCGATACGCTTCCAGATCGATACGTTCCTTGCAGCGCCGGAGCTTGCAGCCCGCAGGCTGCGTGAGCGCGGCACCTCCTATGTCATGATGTGCCCCGGGCTGAAGGAGCAGCAAATCTATGCCGGGCTGGCGCCGGATGGATTGATGGCGGCATTGCAGGAAGGCGACGTGCCCGGATGGCTGGCGCCCGTGGCGATGCCGCAGGGCAGCCGGGTGAAGGTCTGGCGGATCAGGGCCGACCTGCCCTAAGCCGGAATGAACTTCATCGCTACGCCGTTCATGCAATAGCGCTTGCCGGTGGGCTTCGGCCCATCGTCGAACAGATGGCCCAAATGTCCGCCGCAATCGGCGCAATGCACTTCGCGGCGCGGATAGCCGAGCTTGTAATCGGTCGAGAGACCCACTGCTCCGCTGTCGATCGGTTGCCAGAAGCTGGGCCAGCCGGTTCGGCTGTCATATTTCGTGTCGGAGGAAAACAGGCGGTTGCCGCACCCGGCGCAGAGGAAAGTTCCCTTGCGCTTCTCCTTGTCGAGAGGCGAGGTAAAGGGTCTCTCGGTCGCTTCCTCGCGCAGCACGGCATATTGCTGGCTGGTCAGCTTCTTGCGCCATTCGGCATCGCTAAGCGAAACCTTGTAGCTCGCGGCCTTCGCCGCGCCCGATCCACAGGCCGCGGCAAGCGGGAGCGCGGCTCCGGCGGCAATCCATGCCAGGCTGCGGCGGCGGTCGATATATTCTGTCCTGTTCATGCCCGTGTCCTATCGCTTCGGTCCTGCCTGCGGAATGAACGGCCGGGCCTTCAGGCGCGTTCCGGCTTCCTGCGGGCGAACAGGCTGCGTTTCGCCCTTTTCGGACCCGATTGCATCACCCGCTTCCGGAACAGGTTCGCCCCGAAATGAATGAAGGTTAGTACCCAGGCGATCTGCCAGCAAAGCGCCAGCAAATGCGGCCAGAGATCGCCATCCTGCGCCGCGCGGCCGAGCATCGCATAGGGCGATGAGAGCGGGAAGAGGATCGCGATCCATTCGAGCGTGCCGCCGGTTTCGGCAAGGCCGACGCTCGCCAGGAAGAATACCAGCACCTGCCCCATTGTGACAGGCATGGACATGGTCTGCACTTCGCGTACCGTGGTCGCTAGGCTGCCGATCGCGAGGAAAATCGAGCCCAGCAGCAAATAGCCCATCGAAAAATAGAGGACTCCAAAACCGAAGAAGAGCGGCCAGCCCACGCCAGGCGGGGTCAGCGCGGCAAGGCGCTGCGCAATCATGCCGTCCTCGCCGCCCGCAACGACAATCAGCGCGCCCGTCGTGCCCCACACCGTCACGCCGACCAGCGAAATCGCCAGCATGGCGAATAGCTTGCCGAGGAACACCGCATCCATCGGGATGGCAGCGGCCAGGATCTCGATTATCTTGTTGGCCTTCTCTTCGACCAGGTTCGAGAGCACCATGCCCGACAGCAGCATGATCAGGAGGAACAGCAC
>DASWIR010000447.1:0-5638 GCA_036397575.1 Alteraurantiacibacter sp.
GATGGGCTTCAGGGCGATGATCGCAACGCGTTCCGCGAGGCCGTGCGCCTGACCAAGAGCGACCGGGCAGCGGCCTGTGAAGCGTGGAGCGCGCTGGAGGTGGCCAATCCGGAGAATGTCTCGGTGCTGTTCAATCTCGGCCTGTGTGCGGAGAGTGCGGACGAACTCGGCCAGGCGGAGAGCTATTACCGCCGCGCTCTGATGAGCGATTCCCGGGCCGATTATCCTACGCAGGGCCTTACCCGGATCGACGCTCGCCATCGCGCGGCAAGCCAGCTGGACGCGCATTACGGCCGCTGAGGCACGGGGCCGGTTGTCCGGTCCGCGCCGAGGCGATAGGCTGCTGCGAGGAGAGGATCGTTCGCGATGGGCCTTGAGGTCAGCTGCACGCACGCTTCTTCGGGGAGATTACCGGCGCGGACCTGACTGCCGAGCCGACCGAGGAGTTGCGCGAATTTATCGAGAGCGCGATGGCCGAATACGCCGTGTGCGTCGTGCGGCAAGGGCCGGTCAGCGACGAGCAGCATATCCGCTTCGCCCGCCTGTTCGGCCCGCTGGAGCTGCCGCCCGGCTACGCCCAGCGCCGCAAGGCGTGGGAGGAAGGCAAGGGCCGTTTCGCACCCGAGCTCTACTTTGCCGGCAATCTCGATGCGGATGGCAGGATCAGGCCGTGCCTGCCGCGCGAGAAGGACATTGCGGCCGGAGCCGAACGCTTCCATGCCGACAGCTCCTTCAATCCGCTGCCCGGCAAGTGGTCGATGCTGCGCGGGGTCGCCTGTCCGCCGTCCAAATTCGGAGGGGATACGCTGTTCGCCGATACGCGAGCGGCCTGGGACAACTTGCCGCAGGATATGAAGAGCCGCCTCGAAAGCCTTGTTGGTATTCATGATTTCTGGAAAGGCCGGGAACGCGCAGGGCTCGAGGTCACGCCGGAAATGCGGGCGACGTTCCACACGCCGCGGGTACTGCATCCGCTGGTCCGGCAAATGCAGAACGGGCGTAAATATCTGTTCGCGGGCGGGCACTGCGTCGGGATCGAGGGGATGGACGCGGATGGGGGCGCGGCGCTGGTCGAGCAGCTTTACGAGCACATGACGCAGGACGAATATGTCCACCGCCATCGCTGGCGCGAGGGTGATATCGTGATCTGGGAAAACCGCTGTGCGCTCCATGCGGCGACCCCGCTGCTTTCCGGCGAGTATCCGCGCGACATGCGCCGCGCGACCGTCTGCGCCGCAGGGCCGGAAGTGGACGCGACCGCGGAGGCGCGCAAGGCCGGCGCAGCCGCATCCCGGAAAGGCTGCCAATCCCCTTGCCAGCCCGCGCGCCCTTCATTAGGGCGTGGCGCAAAGCCAAATACCATTCTGCAAAAAGGGCAATTCAATGAGCGATACCGCCGACCGCGTGAAGAAGATCGTCGTCGAGCACCTGGGCGTGGAAGCCGACAAGGTGACCGAAGACGCGAGCTTCCTCGATGACCTCGGGGCCGACAGCCTCGACATCGTCGAGCTGGTGATGGCCTTCGAAGAGGAATTCGGCGTTGAAATTCCCGACGATGCGGCTGAGAAAATCACCACCGTCGGCGATGCGACGAAATACATTGAAGAACACAAGGGTTAAGCCCATCCCGCCGCGCTCGCCTGCCGGGTAGCGGCGGAGCACCGACAGGCTCGTCCCTTCCCAGGGCCGGGCCTGTTGCATTTTTTGGAGAGAAGCATGCGCCGTGTGGTCGTTACCGGACTGGGCCTTGTCACCCCGCTGGGCGGGGATGTGGAAACCACTTGGAAAAACATCCTTGCCGGGAAGAGCGGGGCGGGGCCGATTACCCGGTTCGATGCATCCGACCAGAAATGCCGCATCGCCTGCGAGGTCAAGCCGGCCGGCCACGAATACGGTTTCGATCCCGACAAGCGGGTCGATCACAAGGTGCAGCGCCAAGTCGACCCCTTCATTATCTACGGGATCGACGCGGCGGGGCAGGCGATCGAGGATGCAGGCCTCGTCGACATGGACGACGATCTCAAACTGCGCACCGGCGTCTCGATCGGTTCTGGCATTGGCGGCCTGCCGGGCATCGAGAGCGAATCGATTGTCCTGCATGAACGCGGGCCGAGCCGCGTCTCCCCGCACTTCGTCCACGGGCGGCTGATCAATCTGATCTCCGGCCAGGTCTCGATCAAATACGGCCTGATGGGGCCGAACCATGCGGTCGTCACGGCCTGTTCGACCGGTGCACATTCGATCGGCGACGCGGCCCGGATGATCAAAGACGGCGATGCCGACGTCATGCTCGCGGGCGGGGCTGAAGGAACGATCAATCCGCTCGGTGTTGCAGGCTTTGCCCAGGCGCGTGCTCTCAACATGAGCATGAACGACCGTCCGACCGAGGCCAGCCGCCCATATGACAAGGGTCGCGATGGCTTCGTCATGGGCGAGGGCGCGGGCGTCGTCGTGTTAGAGGAATATGAACACGCCAAGGCGCGCGGCGCGAAGATTTACGCCGAGGTGGTCGGTTATGGCCTGTCTGGCGATGCCTATCACGTCACGGCCCCGCACCCCGAAGGCAAGGGCGCGGAGCTGGCGATGCGCATGGCGCTGAAGAAGGCGGGGCTGGAAGCGGGCGACATCGACTATGTCAACGCGCACGGCACTTCGACCATGGCCGACACGATCGAGCTCGCTGCGGTGAAGCGTGTGTTCGGCGACGATCTCGGGGGCGCGTCGATGAGCAGCACCAAATCTGCTATCGGCCACTTGCTTGGCGGCGCGGGCGCGGTGGAATCGATTTTCTGCATCCTCGCCATCCGCGACCAGATCGTGCCGCCTACCCTCAATCTCGAGGATCCCGACGAGGGCACCGAAGGCGTGGATCTGGTGCCGCTGAAGGCCCGCGAGCGCGAAGTGCGCGCGGTGCTCAACAACAGCTTCGGTTTCGGCGGCACCAATGCCAGCCTGGTGATGAAGAAGGTCGATTAGGCCTGGTAGGACACGTCTCATGGGTCGCGCCTTCAAGCTGCTGATTGTTGCCGCGCTGCTGCTGGCGGTCGTCGGCGCCGGATGGTTCGCGGGCGGCTGGTACGGCCGGGCCGATATCGAGGAAGACACGGCTTTCCTCGTGCCGTCGGGCACATCACTGACTGCGGTTGCTAACCGGCTGGAAGACGAGGGGCTGATCGGCTCAGCCGATAGCTTTCTCCTCCGCGCGAAGATTCTCGGCAGTTCGGATCCGATCCAGGCCGGCGAATTCCAATTGCCCGCAGGCGCCAGTCCGGCGACGATCCTCGACACCCTCCAGCACGGACAGGCGATGCGCCGCTTCGTTACCATTCCCGAAGGCATGCCTTCGATCATGGTGCATGAAAGGCTCATGGCAGAGGCATTGCTGAGCGGCCCGATCCCGGTGCCGGAGGAAGGCTCGGTGCTGCCAGAAAGCTACGATTTCGAACGCGGTGAGAGCCGCGCCGCGCTGCTCGCGCGGATGCAGCGGGCGATGGACCGGACGATCGCAGAATTGTGGCCCCGCCGCGCAGCCGATATCGCCGTTTCGACGCCCGAGGAGGCGATTGCGCTCGCCTCGATAGTGGAGAAGGAAACCGGCGTGCCGGAAGAGCGGCGGATGGTCGCGGGGCTCTATTCCAACCGGTTGAAGGCGGGGATGCTGCTGCAGGCCGATCCGACGATCATCTATCCTATCACCAAGGGCAAGCCGCTGGGGCGCCGCATCCGCCAGTCCGAGATAGCGGCGGTCAACGATTACAACACCTATTCGATGGTCGGCCTGCCCAAGGGGCCGATCAGCAATCCGGGGCGCGCCTCGATCGAGGCCGTGCTCAATCCGGCGAAAACCGAAGCGCTCTATATGGTGGCAGATGGTTCAGGCGGTCATGCCTTCGCCGAGACGCTCGAAGAGCATAACAGCAACGTCGCGAAATGGTTCGCAATCCGCCGTGAACGCGGGGAAATGTGAGCCCTTCCACGGGCAGGGAAGGCGGCGCACCACTGCTGATCACGGCCGAGCTGCCGGGCGATGTTCTTGCCTGGGCCGATGCCCTGCGGCGGAGGCACTATCCGGCCGAGCGCAATCGCCTCCGGGCCCATGTCACGCTGTTCCACGCGCTGCCGCCTTCGGCGGAAGGGGAGGTGCGGCGCCTGCTGGGCGAACTGGCGAAGCAGATGGCGCCCGCGGCCCGTATCACCGGCATTTGGAACATGGGGAAGGGTACCGCCTTCGATGTCGAGAGCCCTGGCATGGTCGAACTGCACACGTTGATGCAGGAGCGCTTCGCCGGGATCATGACTGTGCAGGACGACCGCAAGCTGCGGCTTCACATCACCGTGCAGAACAAGGTCAGTTACGAAGAAGCGCGCCAATTGCAGAAGGACCTCAAGGCTTCCTTCGAGCTCCGCGAGTTCCGTTTTCGCGCCTTCGGGCTCTACGCCTGGGAAGAGGGGCTATGGCGCCCGATCGCCGAATATCCGTTTCGGGGATAGCGCTCAGGCGGCCTCGGCCTTCTCTGCGTGCCGCACAATTGCCGAAAGCCCCCTGGTCAACTGGACCAGACCGTTGAGCCGCGCTTCGGGATCGCCCCATGCGCGATTGATCTGCAGCCTCATGTCGGGGCGGAGCCGCGCGACCGCCTGCCGTTTTTCGACATAGGCGATGAGCCCCGCCGGGTCGGGGAATGCGTCATTGCGGAACGTCACCAACGTGCCGCGCGCACCGACCTCGATCTTGGCGATGCAGGCTTCGATGGCCTGGTGCTTGATCTCGATCAGCTTGACGAGATTGGCCGTCGCGTCGGGCAGGGGGCCGAAGCGGTCGATCATCTCGGCGGCCATTGCCTCTATCTCGCCCTTATCGGCAGCATCGTTCAGGCGGCGGTAGAGCGCCATGCGCACTGCGAGGTCGGGCACATAGTCCTCGGGAATCATGATCGGGGCATCGACGGTGATCTGCGGAGAAAGGCCGCTGCGGTCTTTCTCCAGCCCCAATTCGCCCGCCTTGGCGGCGACAATCGCGTCTTCCAGCATCGACTGGTAGAGTTCGAATCCGACTTCGCGGATATGGCCGGACTGCTCATCGCCCAGCAAATTGCCCGCACCGCGAATGTCGAGATCGTGGCTGGCGAGTTGGAAACCCGCACCGAGGCTGTCGAGATCGCCCAGCACTTTCAGGCGCTTCTCCGCGACTTCGGACAGGGCCGTGTCCTTCGCGGTGGTCAAATAGGCATAGGCGCGCAGCTTCGCGCGGCCTACGCGCCCCCGCAGCTGGTAAAGCTGGGCGAGGCCGAAGCGGTCCGCTCGGTGGATTATGATCGTGTTGGCGCTGGGAATATCGAGTCCGCTTTCGACGATGGTGGTCGAAAGCAGCACATCGTATTTCTTCTCGTAGAAGGCACTCATCCGCTCTTCCACCTCGCTGGCGGCCATCTGGCCGTGGGCGGTCACGGATTTCACTTCCGGCAGATGTTTATGCAGCCAATCCGCGACTGCCTCCATGTCAGAGATACGCGGTACGACTATGAAGCTCTGTCCTCCGCGATGATGCTCGCGCAGCAGCGCCTCGCGGATCACCATGTCGTCCCATTCCATCACGTAGGTCCGCACGGCCAGGCGGTCGACCGGCGGGGTCTGGATG
>DASWIR010000448.1:0-5417 GCA_036397575.1 Alteraurantiacibacter sp.
GAACTCGGTGACCGGCATTCCCTATGCCGAGGATCCGGCGATCATGGCCTGGCAGCACTGCAACGAACCGCGGCCCGGCGGCACCGAGGAGGCGATCGAGGCCGCCCTGCCCCATTATTACGACTGGATCGACACAACCGCCGCGCTGATCCGCGAGCTCGACCCGAACCATCTGGTCTCGCTGGGCCATGAGGGGACGCAGGGAGCGAATGGGAGCGAGGACATCGTCATCCGCGCGCATGCAAACATCGACTATATGACCGCGCATATCTGGCCGCTCAACTGGGGCTGGGTCGACGGGAAAAACCTCGAAGGCACCTGGCCCGCCGGAAAGAAGCTGGTCGAGGACTACATCGCCACCGCGATCCGCCTTGCCAACCAAGCCGGAAAGCCGCTCGCATTCGAGGAATTCGGCTTCCCGCGCGACGGAGAGCTCTATTCGCCCGACGTGCCGACGACATTCCGCGAACGTTACTACGCCACGATCTACGATGCAGCCGAGGCGAATTCGTCAGCTGCCGGCGGGCCGGTCTCGGGCACCAATTTCTGGGCCTGGAACGGCGAGGCGCGGGCCAAACACGGGGACTTCCGTTACCAGAACGGTGACAACGCCTATATGGGCGACCCGATGCATGAGCCGCAGGGCTGGTACGGCAATTTCGACAGCGACGAGGCGATGATCGAGCTGATCCGCGCGCATGCGGCGAAATTCGCCACCGCCTAGCGCTTTTCCGATTTGGATTGAACCGCTTCCCCGCGCAGGCGGGGATCCAGAGTCTCCGAGCAGGTGTCTGCGGCTCTGGGCCCCCGCCTGCGCGGGGGCGCGGGGTGTTTGATACAGAATGATTCAACCCGATCCGGAAAAACTCTAGCGCTGCTTTCCCTCCGCCGCCGCGCGCAGGCGGGCGCGCAGCAGCTTGCCGTTTTCGGTGAGGTCCGCATCGGTCCAGCCGGACGGGCCGGTACCCGGCTTCAGCGCCGCGCTCGTCTCGTCCTTGTCCGTGATCGACCAGTTGAGCCAGGAGATGTCGTTCTCCTCGGCCCAGTCCCACCAGGCGTTGCTGGATTCGATATCGATATCCCCGTCGCCCGTCGCCTCCACCGTGCCGAACTCGGTGATCATCAGCGCGGCGCCCTCGGCCAGCGCGGCATCGGCCTTGGCCCGCAGCGCCTCCTTATGGGTCGCAGCATAGTAATGCAGCGTATAGGCGACATTGGCGAAGCCGAGCGGATCCTTCGCCGCGATATCAACGTCCTGGCTCCAGCTCGGCGAGCCGACGATCACGAGATTGTCCGGATCGATGGCGCGGATCGCACCGACCACCTGCTGGTGGTATGGTTTCACGTCGCGCGACCAGTCCACGCCTTCGCGCAGCGGCTCGTTGAACGGCTCATATATCAGGTTCGGCAAGTGCCCGTATTTGCGGGCGATCGCGGTCAGGAAGCGCTCGGCTTCCTCCGGGTAGGCCCGGTGGGCGTGCCAATCGACCAGCACATAAATGCCATTGCGCACCGCCGCATCGATCACCGCCGAAGCCTTGGCGAATTCACGGTCGGAATGCTGGCGCGCGCTGTCACCCCCTTCTGCCGCTATGGCCGCGCGGACAGCCGAGACTTTCCAATCCTCGACCAGCCAGTCGACCGTCTCGGCCGAGTAATATTGCGGCGCCCATTGCGACCAGAACAGGCTCATCCCGCGCAAGATGACCGGCCGTCCATGCTCGCCGACCACCTTGCCGTCCTGCACGGACAATGCCCCATGCAAAGCCACCGGACTGCCTTCCGGCGCAGCGATCTGCTGGGCAGGCGCATTCGCCGCCAGCACCGACGCCGGCGGGGCGAGGATCATCGCAGCAAAGACAAGCCAATGCCGCATAGTCAGATCTCCATCCCGATATCGCCCGCATCGCGCGTGAGCATGCTATAGGGCGCGGCGGCATCGCGGGGCGGGATCGCGCCCTGCCGCATCACCGTCCACCCGGCGAGCCGCTGACCTATTCCGCCGGCTTCGGGGGGCGGCAAGCCGCGCAGCCGGCCCGACAGGTAACCGGCATTGAAGGCATCGCCTGCCCCGCTCGTATCGAGCGGGATGAGATTGGCCGGCGGCTCGACCACGCTGCCGTCGTGCAGCATGCAACCGCGATCACCCAGCTTCAGCGCCACTTCCCCGCAGCCGCAGCGCTGCCAGTGCTCGCGCACCTCATATTCGTCGCCCGTGGCACCCAGCGCCCGCTCATCCTCCAGCGAGGGCAGGCCGAAATCGGCAATCGCCGCCACCTGGTCGCGCCAACTCGCCGCTTCTTCCCGCGACTTCCACAGTCTCGGCCGGTAATTGGAATCGAATGCGAACTTGCCCCCATGCTCGCGCACGGCGCGCGCCAGCTGCAAAAGCAATTCGCGCCCTTCATCGGGCAGGATCGCCAGCGAGATTAGCGAGAAATACAGCAGGTCGGCGCCGCGTGCTTCCTCCAGCGCCGCATCGATGCCCGGCGCCGTGAACATGCGCCGGGCAGCACTATCGCCGCGCCAATAGGAAAAGCTGCGCTCCCCCTTCTCGTCCGTATCGATCGCATAAATGCCAGTGGCGAGCTCCGGCACCGAGAGGACCAGCGACACGTCCAGCCCCTCGCGGCCCCAGGCCGTGCGCAACCGGCCGGCAAAGGGATCGCCGCCCAGCGCGGTGAGATAAGCGACATTGTGGGCCATTCGCACAAGGTGCAGCGCGGTGTTGAGCGTGTCGCCGCCATAATGGAGATTCCATTGCCCGTGATGCGGCGACAATTCGACCATCGCTTCTCCGACGCAGACGATCCTGGCTCCCGCGCTCTCCATCTCACCAGTGCCACATGGTCCCGTCCTCCAGCCGGGCGACCGGCAGGCAGGCGGGATCATAGGGATATTTGGCGGCCAGCTCTTCGTCGATCTCGACGCCGTGCCCCGGCGCTTCGCCGCAGATCAGGTGCCCCTCTTCGAAGCGGTAATCATGCGGGAAGACGGCGTCGGTCTCTTCGGTGTGGCGCATATATTCCTGGATCCCGAAATTCGGCACCCAGGTGTCGAAATGCAGCGCCGCGCCCATGCACACCGGGCTGAGGTCGGTTGCGCCATGGCTGCCGGTCCGCACCTGGTAGAGCGCCGCGAGGTCGGCGATGCGGCGCAAATGGGTGATCCCGCCGGCATGGACCACGGTGCAGCGAATGTAGTCGATCAACTGCTCCTCGATCAGCCGCTTGCAGTCCCATATCGTGTTGAACACTTCCCCGACCGCGAGCGGCGTGGTGGTGTGGCGGCGGATGTGGCGAAAGGCCTCCTGGTTCTCGGCCGGGGTCGCGTCCTCCATCCAGAACAGGCGGTAGGGCTCCAGTGCCTTGCCAAGCTGCGCCGCCTCGTTCGGCGTCAGCCGGTGATGGACGTCATGCAGCAGATGATGCTCGAAACCATATGTCTCGCGCAATTTCTCGAACAGCCTGGGCGCGAAATTCAGATATTTGGGCGTGTCCCACACCGTTTCGGTCGGGAGCCGCGCATCGGCCGGCTCGTAATGCATGTCGCCGCGCCCGACGCCGTAGGCCTTGTCGATCCCCGGAATCCCGCTCTGCGCGCGGATCGCCTTGTAGCCCATCTCGATATAGCGCCCGACCGCATCCACCGTCTCCTCGAGATCGCGGCCGTTTGCGTGGCCATAGACCAGCACCCGCTCCCGGCTCCGTCCGCCAAGCAGCTGGTAAAGCGGCATTCCGGCCATCTTGGCCTTGATGTCCCACAGCGCCGTATCGACCGCGGCAATCGCGCTCATCGTCACCGGGCCTCGGCGCCAATAGGCCCCGCGATAGAGATAGTGCCAAATATCCTCGCTCATGCGCGGGTCGCGGCCGATCAGGCAGGGGATCACATGATCCGCCAGATATGACGCGACCGCCAGCTCACGCCCATTGAGCGTGGCGTCGCCTGTCCCCGTCACGCCCTGGTCGGTCTCGACCTTGAGCGTCACGAAATTGCGGCCCGGACAAGTCACAATGACTCTGGCGCCGGTGATCTTCATCCGACAAACCCTCTCCCGTTAGCGCTACCACTGCGCTAGGCTGGGACAAAATTCAACAGGAGGATGCTCTGCCCCGTCCGCTTTTTCTTCATTCCGACAGGCTTTTCCCGGCTGAGCCGGGCGTGCGCACGATAGCCCGCGAACTCTACCAGACGGTGAAAGACCTGCCGATCGTCAGCCCGCACGGACACACGGACCCGGCCTGGTGGGCAACGAACGACTGCTTCACCAACGCAAGCGAACTGCTGCTGGTGCCCGATCATTACCTGTTCCGCATGCTTTATTCGCAGGGCGTGAAGCTGGAGGCGCTGGGGATCGGCGGCACCGAAGCCGATCCGCGCGAGGCCTGGCGGATCCTTGCAAATCATTACCACCTGTTTCGCGGCACCCCTTCGCGCATCTGGCTCGACTGGGTCTTTGCCGAAGCGTTCGGGATAGGCGTCCGGTTCGAAGCGGAAACCTCGGACCTTTATTTCGATACGATCACCGAAGCGCTCCAGCGCGACGAATTCCGTCCGCGCGCATTGTTCGACCGGTTCGGCATCGAGACGATCGCCACCACCGAAGCCCCGCTCGACACGCTGGAGCATCATCAGACGATCCGCGACAGTGGTTGGGGCGGGCGAGTGATCACGGCCTATCGACCAGACCCGGTGGTCGATCCCGAATTCGAAGGGTTTCAGGCCAATCTCGATGCCTTTTCCGACCTGACGGGCGAGGATTGCCGGAGTTGGTCCGGATATCTCGCCGCGCACCGCAAGCGCCGCGCCTTCTTTGCCGAAATGGGCGCCACCTCGACCGACCACGGCCACCCGACGGCGCGCACAGCCGACCTTCCGCACAGCGCAGCGGAGGCCCTGTTCGAAAAACTCGCGTGGGGCGAGTTTTCTCCTGCGGACGCCGAACTCTTCCGCGCGCAGATGCTGACCGAAATGGCTGCGATGAGCATCGAGGACGGCCTCGTCATGCAGATCCATCCCGGCAGCTTCCGCAACCACAACCGCCATCTGTTCGAGACATTCGGCCGCGACAAGGGCGCCGACATCCCGATGCGCACCGATTACGTCGAAGCGCTCAAGCCGCTGCTCGATAGGCTGGGCAACGAGGCGGGCCTGTCGCTGATCCTCTTCACCCTCGACGAGAGCGCCTATGCGCGCGAGCTGGCGCCGCTCGCCGGGCATTACCCTTGCCTCAAGCTCGGGCCCGCCTGGTGGTTCCACGACAGCCCCGAGGGCATGCGCCGCTTCCGCCGCATGACCACCGAGACCGCAGGCTTCTACAACACCGTCGGCTTCAACGACGATACCCGCGCCTTCCTCTCGATCCCGGCGCGCCACGACCTGGCCCGGCGGATCGACTGCGGCTTCCTCGCCGA
>DASWIR010000449.1:0-4417 GCA_036397575.1 Alteraurantiacibacter sp.
TTTCCACCTCGGTCCCGGCATCGAGGCGAACCTTACCGAGAACGGCAAGGGTGCGGGACTGGCGCTGGGCGACGGCTCATACTGGCAATTCCTCTCCGGCGAAGATGAAGGGTTCAGCCTCGAGGAAAGCCTGTGGGTGGACGGAGAAGGGCGGCCTCATCCGATCCAGCAACTTGTGATACAGGGCATGGTGTCGCGCGGCGGGGGAAGCTTTTCCTGGCTGCTCAAGAAAATGGGATAGGCCGAAGTGTCGAATGTGAAGATCGGACGGGCGCTGCTGTCAGTGTCCGACAAGGGAGGCTTGGTCGAGCTGAGCGAGGCGCTGGCGAGGCACGGCGTGGAGCTGGTCTCTACCGGCGGCACGGCGAAGGCCTTGCGCGATGCGGGGCTGGAAGTCCGTGACATTTCCGATCTTACCGGCTTCCCAGAAATGATGGATGGGCGGGTGAAGACGCTTCACCCGAAGGTGCATGGCGCCTTGCTGGCCGTGCGCGACAATCCGGAACACGCTGCGGCGATGGAAGCGCACGATATCGGCGCTATCGATCTCGTCGTGGTCAATCTCTATCCGTTTGAGCAAACCGTTGCGAAGGGCGCCGCGCGCGAGGAGATTATCGAGAATATCGACATTGGCGGCCCCTCCATGGTCCGTTCGGCGGCGAAGAATCACGGCTTCGTCGCCATCGTCACCGATCCGGCGGACTATGCCGAGCTGGTGGAGGAGCTGGACGCGAATGACGGCGCGACCAGTCTCGCCTTTCGTATCCGCATGGCCGGGAAAGCCTATGCCCGCACCGCTGCCTATGATGCGGCCATTGCGAACTGGTTCGCCTGGGGCGATGCCTTCACCAATCCACTCGGGCCCGAAGCGCTGCAGGCGACGCCCTTCGTCGAAACGATGCCGATCGCTTTCAAGCGGCAGGCGGAGCTGCGCTATGGAGAGAATCCGCATCAGCAGGCGGCGATCTATGTCGGGCAGGCTGTCAGCGCGAAGGGCGTGCCGCAGGCCGAGCAGGTCCAGGGCAAGGAACTCAGCTACAATAATTACAACGATGCCGATGCCGCACTGGAGCTGGCCGCCGAATTCAAGGGACAGGACCCGGCGGTGGTGATCGTCAAGCACGCCAACCCATGCGGCGTGGCGCAAGGAGGGAGCCTGCTCGATGCCTGGAGAGGTGCCCTGCAATGCGACAGCGTTTCGGCATTCGGCGGCATCGTCGCGGTCAACACGCCGCTCGACGGGCCGACAGCCGAGGCTATCTCGGAGATTTTCACCGAAGTCGTGATCGCACCGGGGGCGGACGATGCGGCCAGGGCGGTCTTCGCGGCGAAGAAGAATCTGCGCCTGCTGCTGGTCGACGATCTGCCCGATCCCCGTCGGCCGGGCTTCACCATGAAGTCGATCGCCGGCGGGCTGCTGCTGCAATCGCGCGATAATGGGGCCGTCGGCGCAGACGATCTGAAGGTTGTCACCAGGCGCGCCCCGACCGAACAGGAGCTGAAAGATTGCCTGTTTGCCTGGACGGTCGCGCGGCACGTCAAGTCGAATGCCATCGTCTATGCGAAGGACGGCGTCACGGCGGGTATCGGCGCGGGGCAGATGAACCGGCGCGACAGCGCGCGGATCGCCGCGATCAAGGCCGGCGAGGCCGCGCAAATATATGGCTGGAGCGAGGCGAAGACCGTCGGCAGCGCGGTCGCATCGGACGCATTCTTCCCCTTCGCCGACGGACTGCTGGCCGCGGCGGAGGCAGGGGCGACTGCAGTGATCCAGCCGGGCGGCTCGATGCGCGACGAGGAAGTGATTGCCGCCGCCGACGAGGCGGGGCTCGCAATGGTCTTCACCGGGATGCGTCATTTCCGCCATTGATTCTCGCCCGTTGCAAAGGGCCTTTTCCGGAACCGCGCCTCGGCCCGTTCCGTTGTCCGAATGACAGGCCGGCCCGCTTCGTGTAACCTTTGCGGCGCAGGAGCCGAAATGCGGGAGAACCACGCCCGACGGATGCGCAAGAGCGATGCTTAACGCCGGCTTCCGGCGGCATTCACCAAGCGGCAACCAGCGTCGGGCTAGGCGGGTGAGGAAAGATGACCAATTACCGCACGAAAGACATTACCGATGGATCTGTTCACGTCCGACCTTTTCCGCTCCTTCTTCGCCGGCTTCGGGCTGACTGCGCTGGTGATGATGATCGCGGTCGTTCCCCAGCTGCTGGCTTGAAGCGGCTTTTCATTCCGCTCATCGCCGCCGCGCTTGCCGTGGCGGGATGCCAGAGCACGGCCGTCGCTGCAGAGGCGACCTTCAACGCCCCACCCGCCACCCGCACCGCCAAGGAAAGCGGCATGCAGACGGCGATCTTCGCCGGCGGCTGCTTCTGGGGCGTCGAGGCGGTGTTCAGCCATACCAAGGGCGTGACCAGCGTCGTTTCCGGCTATCATGGAGGAAGCAAGGCGGACGCGGACTACAAGAAGATCAGCGCAGGAGGCACCTCACATGCCGAGGCGGTGAAAGTCACCTATGATCCGAAGGTGATCCGCTATGATCAGCTGCTCAGGATCCTGTTTTCGGTGATCGCCGATCCGACCCTGAAGGACCGGCAGGGCCCGGATGTGGGCCCGCAATATCGCGCCGCGATCATTCCGGCCAATGCCGAGCAGCGCGCCGTTGCCGCCGCCTATATAGCGCAGATGAAGCAAAGCCGCGTGTGGGACAGGCCGATCGTCACCGGGATCGAGGCTTATAAGGCCTTCTATCCGGCCGAGGATTATCATCAGGACTTCGCGCTGAAGAACCCCAATCACCCCTATATCAAGCGCTGGGACGCGCCGAAGGTCGCTGCGCTCAAGGATATGTATCCGGGGGTCTACCGCGCGAGCTTCGTCCGCAACTGACCTTGTGTTCGCCGGGGCGCAGCGATTGCCGCAAGGCCCGGCGGCGCCTATATGGGGCTTATGGCCGTGCACAAACATAATGAGCATTCGGGCGCCAGGCTCGTTGCTGCGGCGCGCGATGCGCTGAACGCAGCAGGCGAGCAGTGGACCGACATGCGCGCCATGGTGTTCGAGGCGCTGGCGCAGCAGGACCGCCCAGCCTCGGCCTACGATATCGCCGAGCAGCTCTCGAAGCAGCGCGGGCGGCGCGTTGCGGCCAATTCGGTCTATCGCATACTCGACCTGTTCGTGCGGACCAATCTCGCCAACAGGATCGAGAGCGCCAACGCCTATCTCGCCAATACCCACCCCGGCTGCCGCCACGACTGCATCTTCCTGATTTGCGACAAATGCGGGCAGGCGACCCATTTCGACAATGACAACATCACCGGCGCGCTGAAGGCGGCCGGGCGTGACAATGGCTTTGCCGATGTGCGGCCCGTGGTTGAACTGCGCGGCCGCTGCGAAGCCTGCGCCTCCTGAGCAAGACGGATCGTGCACCGGCGAACCGTTCATCGACAGGCCTTTCTGGCGCGTGTAGGTCCGCAGATATGAGCGAGAGCCCGGCAACACCCCTGCTCGATACCGTCAATTATCCGGCGGAACTCAGAAAGCTTGAGCGCAAGCAGTTGCGCCAGCTGGCGGATGAGCTGCGCGCCGAGATGATCAGCGCCGTCGGCCAGACCGGTGGGCACCTCGGTTCCGGCCTTGGCGTGGTCGAGCTGACCGTGGCCATCCATTACGTATTCGATACGCCGGAGGACCGCCTCGTCTGGGATGTCGGCCATCAGGCCTATCCGCACAAGATCGTCACCGGACGGCGCGACCGGATCCGCACGCTGAGGCAAGCTGGAGGCCTGTCCGGCTTCACCAGGCGCAGCGAGAGCGAATACGACCCGTTCGGCGCGGCGCATTCTTCCACCTCGATTTCCGCTGCGCTCGGTTTTGCTATCGCCAACAAGCTCGCAGACAGGCGGGGCAAGGCGATCGCGGTAATCGGCGACGGCGCGATGAGCGCCGGCATGGCCTACGAAGCGATGAACAATGCCGAGGCCGCCGGAAACCGCCTCATCGTAATCCTCAACGATAACGACATGTCGATCGCTCCGCCGGTCGGTGGGCTGTCGGGCTATCTGGCGCGGCTGGTTTCCTCGGGCAAATTCCTCGGCCTGCGCGAGCTTGCCAGGAAGTTCGCCCGGCGCCTGCCGGAACCGCTCCACCGCGCGGCGAAGAAAACCGACGAATATGCCCGCGGCATGGCGATGGGCGGGACGCTGTTCGAAGAGCTGGGTTTCTACTATGTCGGCCCCATCGACGGGCACGATCTGGAACAGCTCGTGCCGGTGCTGGAAAATGTCCGCGACGCGGCGGAGGGGCCGTGCCTCGTCCATGTGGTGACCAAGAAGGGCAAGGGTTACGCTCCGGCCGAGGCAAGTGCGGACAAGTATCACGGCGTCGCGAAGTTCGATGTCATCACCGGCGAGCAGAA
>DASWIR010000450.1:0-7910 GCA_036397575.1 Alteraurantiacibacter sp.
CTAAACGATGAGCTTAACGACACAGCACAAGAAGCTCGAGCGCAACGTCACGCTGTTGGGCGCATTTGCCTTCGTCACCGTGGCGATTGGCGGCATCGTGGAGATCGCGCCGCTCTTCTGGATCGACAACACAATCGAGAAGGTGGAGGGAATGCGGCCCTACAGCCCGCTGGAGTTGGCCGGTCGCGATATCTATGTCCGCGAAGGCTGCTACACCTGTCACAGCCAGATGATCCGCCCGTTCCGCGACGAGGTGGAACGCTATGGCCATTACAGCCTGGCCGCCGAAAGCATGTACGACCGTCCGTTCCAATGGGGCTCCAAGCGCGCCGGGCCGGACCTCGCGCGCGTTGGCGGCCGCTATTCGGATGAATGGCACGTCCAGCACCTGATCAACCCGCAAAGCGTGGTGCCCGAAAGCGTCATGCCGCAGTACGGTTTCCTCGCCGAGAACGACCTGGCGGTCGCCGATCCGGCAGCGAACCTCGCGGCGCTCCGGCTGCTGGGCGTGCCCTATACCGACACCGATATCGAAAACGCCGCAGCCGACCTGAAGGCGCAGGCCGATCCCGATGCCGATGCAGGCGACCTGACGGCGCGTTATCCCAAGGCGCAGCAGCGCGATTATGACGGCAATCCCAACCGCCTGACCGAAATGGACGCGCTGGTCGCCTATCTCCAGATGCTTGGCACGCTGGTCGATGTGAACAGCGCCGCTGCCCAGGAGAAGCTCGCTTCGGAGACCGGAAGATGAGCGGCCAATCCACATATGAATTCCTCCGCCAGCTCGCAGACAGCTGGGGCCTGCTGGCGATGGTGATCGTCTTCCTCGTCCTCGCCCTGTGGCCGTTCCGGCCCGGCTCACGCCATCGCAACAGCGAAGCTGCGAACTCGATATTCAAGGAAGAGACCGATGGCGAATAAGCGCATCGACGAAGCGACCAACACCGAAACGGTCGGCCATGAATGGGACGGCATCGAGGAACTCGACACGCCGATGCCGCGCTGGTGGCTGTGGACCTTCTACGCCACCATTGTCTGGGCGATCGCCTATATGATCGCCTATCCGGCATGGCCGATGATCGAAAAGGGCACTGAGGGCGTACTCGGCTGGACCAGCCGCGGACAGCTGGCTGCCGAGCTTGCCAGGCAGGACGAGGTCAAGGCGCCACTCATGGCGACACTCGCCCGGATTCCGATCGAGCGCTTGCCCGAAGACAGTGAACTGATGCGCTCGGCCATTTCCGGGGGGCGCGCCGCCTTCAAGGTGAATTGCGTGCAGTGCCACGGCGCGGGAGCGGCAGGTTCACCTGGCTATCCCAATCTCAACGATGACGACTGGCTATGGGGCGGGGATCTCAAGGCGATCGAATATACGATCGTCCACGGTGTGCGTGACGCCAACGGCGACGAGACGCGCTTCGCCCTGATGCCGGACTTCGGCTCGGGGATTCTCGATGCGGCGCAGATGTCGGCACTTGCCGACCACGTGCTGAGCCTTAGCGGCAAGGGACCGGCCAATGCCCAGGGCGCGCAGATCTTCGCGGATAATTGCGCGATCTGCCACGGCGCGGACGGCACGGGGCTGCGTCAATTCGGCGCGCCTAATCTCGCCGACGCAATCTGGCTATATGGCAGCGGAAAGGACCAGGTCGTCCGACAGATCAGCGGGCCGCGACACGGCGTAATGCCGGCCTGGGGTGAGCGGCTCGATCCGGTGACGATCAAGATGTTGGCGGCTTATGTTCATTCGCTGGGGGGCGGGGAAGACTTCGTGGAGGTCGCTGCAGATCCAGCGGTAGAGGCCGATGAACAGCCTTGACCCCGTAAAGCCGGCCGCGGCGTCGCCAGAAAAGCTCTACGAGAAGCGGAAAGCGGTTCACAACAAGCGGATCGACGGCCCATTCCGGCGATTCAAGTGGTTCGTGATGGCGGTGACCCTGGCGATCTACTACGCGACTCCCTGGATCCGCTGGGACCGCGGCCCCTACGCGCCCGACCAGGCGGTGCTGGTCGATCTCGCCAATCGCCGCTTCTACATGTTCGGCATCGAAATCTGGCCCCAGGAATTCTATTTCGTGGCGGGCCTGCTGATCATGGCCGGGATCGGCCTGTTCCTCGTTACCAGCGCGGTCGGCCGCGCGTGGTGCGGCTATTCCTGCCCACAAACCGTATGGACCGACCTGTTCCAGCATATCGACCGCTTCGTCGATGGCGACCGCAATGCCCGCATCCGCCTCGACGCCGCGCCATGGGGTCCGAAGAAGATCGGCAAGCGCTCGCTCAAATGGACGATCTACCTTGTCATCAGCTTCTGGACCGGCGGCGCGTGGATCATGTATTTCGCCGATGCGCCCACGCTGGTGCGCGATTTCTGGTCGGGCAATGCCGCGCCCGTCGCTTACGTGACCGTGGCCGTGCTCACTTTGACGACTTTCGTCCTCGGCGGCTTCATGCGCGAACAGGTGTGCATCTATATGTGCCCCTGGCCGCGCATTCAGACCGCGCTGATGGACGAAAAGTCGCTGGTGGTCACTTACAAGGATTGGCGGGGCGAACAGCGCGGCAGCCTGAAGAAGGCGGAGAAGAGCCCCGGCCAGTTCGGCGACTGCATCGATTGCAACCAGTGCGTTGCGGTCTGCCCGACCGGTTATGACATCCGCAACGGACCCGACATTGCCTGCATCACCTGCGCATTATGTATCGATGCCTGCGACAAGGTAATGAAGGATATCGGCCGCCCACGCGGGCTGATCGACTATGCGACACTGGAGGATTGTGAGCGCGAACGCGCCGGCGAACCGCCGCGCCCGGTGTGGAAGACACTGCTGCGTCCCCGCACGGTGATCTACCTTCTCATATGGTCCGGGATCGGACTTGGCCTGCTTTTCGCGCTGGGCACACGCAGCCGCACGGACATCTCGGTCGCGCCGGACCGCAATCCGCCTTTCATGCTGATGAGCGACGGCAGCGTGCGCAATGCCTATACGGTCAAGCTGCGTAACATGGAGACCCGGCCGCGCGACATGAAGGTGGCGCTGACAGGGCTCCCCGGCGCGCTGATGTGGACCGACGACATGCCCCGCGAAAAGGCCGCGCGCGAGATTGTGCGTACTGTCCCCGCCGATGCGATAGAACCGCTGCGAATCTATGTGATCGCACCGAGCAATACCGAGGCAGACGACTTCGCATTCTCGGTGGTCGCGCTCGACCAGCGGGGTGAAACCGATACGAGCGAAACCTATTTCGAGGCACCGGAGGACGAACGATGACGCAGCGTTTCACCGGATGGCACATGACCGGAGTTCTCGTCGCCTTTTTTGGCGTGGTGATCACGGTCAACTTCACCATGGCAAGCTATGCGAGGTCGAGCTTTGGCGGTGTAGTGGTCGAGAATTCCTATGTCGCCAGCCAGGAATATAATGGCTGGCTGGAAGCCGCCAGGGAGCAGGAAAAACTGGGCTGGACGGTCGAAAGCCACTGGCGCGGCGATCGTCATCTCGAAGTGAAACTGGCGGACGTACCCGACGACGCGCGGGTCAGCGCCGTGGCGCGCCATCCGCTGGGACGCCTGCCCGACCGCGAACTGAAGTTCCAGCGCGCCGACACGGCGCTGTTTATCTCGCAGGACGAGCTTCCCGCCGGGCGCTGGATATTGCGGCTGGAAGTGGCCGCAGGAGGCGACAGCTCGAGAAGCGAGCAGGAACTACAGTGACCGCCCTGATCCATCCTGCCCCTGCAGTCGAGCGCACGGTGATCGCCGTTCCGGGGATGCATTGCGCCGGCTGTATGAGCAAGGTCGAGCGGGGACTCTCGGCCCTCGCCGGCGTCGAGACGGCGCGGGTGAATCTCTCTGCACGGATGGTGACCGTGGACCATGATTCCGCGCTGGGCGAGCACGACCTCGTCAGGGCGCTGGGCGATCTCGGCTACGAAGCGCAAGTGCGGCGCGACGATTTGGCCCCCCGCTTCTCCGCTGCCCGCCCGCTGCTCGCTCCGCTGGCGGTTGCGGCCTTCGCTGCGATGAATGTGATGCTGCTTTCGGTCAGCGTCTGGTCGGGCGCGGAGGGCGCCACGCGGGAGCTGTTTCACTGGATTTCCGCGCTGATCGCAGTTCCGGCCATAGCCTATGCAGGCCAGCCTTTCTTCCGGTCGGCATGGAAAGTGCTCCGCAAGGGCCGCACCAACATGGACGTGCCGATTTCGCTGGGCGTCCTGATCGCGACCGGCCTCAGTCTCTATGAAACCGCCAGCGGCGGCGAACATGCATGGTTCGACGCAGCACTGATGCTGCTCGCCTTCCTCCTCGCGGGCAGAGTCCTCGATGCGATGATGCGCGACCGCGCCCGCGCCGGGGTGGACGCCCTGATCAGCCAGGCGGCGCAGGGCGCGATGGTGCTGGCCGGCGACCGTACGCTCACGTGGGTCGATGCGGCTAAACTCGAGCCGGGAATGGTAATGCGGGTTGCAGCGGGAGAGAAGCTCGCCGCCGATGGCGAGATCATGAGCGGAAGGAGCCGGTTCGACCAGTCGCTGCTGACTGGCGAAACGATACCGAAGGCGAGAGGCGAGGGCGATATCGCGCTTGCCGGCACCCTCAATCTGGATGCGCCGGTCGATGTACGGGTCAGCCATGTGGGGCACGATACGACGCTGGCCGAAATCGCGCGGCTGATGGAAGCTTCGACCCAAAACCGCTCACGCTATGTCCGCATCGCGGACCGCGCCGCCCGGTTCTATGCTCCCGCGGTCCATTTGCTCGCCGCGCTGACCGTGGCGGGCTGGCTGATGGCGGGTGCCGGGCTCTACAAAGCGCTTGTGATCGGCGTCGCGGTGCTAATCATCACCTGCCCCTGCGCGCTCGGCCTCGCGGTGCCGGTGGCACAGGTCGTGGCCAGCAGCGCGCTGATGCGCCGGGGGCTGATGGTGAAGGATGGCTCGGCGCTTGAACGGCTCGCCGGAATCGATCGCGCATTGTTCGACAAGACCGGCACGTTGACGCTGGGCCGACCGACCCCGGATCCGGTTTCGCTCGACACGCTGAGCACCCAGGAGTCCTCGGTCCTGCTGGCTCTTGCCTCGCATAGCCGCCATCCGCTTTCGCGCGCGCTGACCGACGCGCTGGTGGCCCGCGGAGTTTCGGCAGCCAAGCTCGAGAACGTCACCGAACGTCCGGGCGAAGGCATTTTTGCGCTGTGCCGCGACAGGCTTGTCGCGCTGCGCCGTCCGCAGGGCGGGGCCAGCGGCGGCATTGCCGTGGCCATGGAAATCGCCGGCGAGCCGACGAGGCTGATCCCCTTTGCCGACCGGCTGCGTCCGGAAGCCAACGAGGCTCTGGAGCAGCTTCGCAAGCTCGGGATCGAAAGCTCGATCATTTCCGGCGACAATGTGGATGCGGTCGCGGACGTCGCGCGTGCCACCGGCTTGTCGGCCCGGGCGAACTGTCCTCCGGCCGACAAGCAGGAGACGATCGAACGCTTGCGACGCGTAGGCCGCAAGGTCCTGATGGTTGGCGACGGGCTCAACGATGGTCCCGCACTTGCGGCAGCCGATGCTTCCATCGCGCCGGGCTCGGCCAGCGATGTCGGCCTGCAGGCGGCGGACCTTGTCTTCGTGCAGGCCTCTCTCATGGCGGTCCCGCGCGCGATCCGCGCCGCGCGCGCGACGATGCGTGTGGTGAAGCAGAATTTCGCACTTGCCGTCGGTTATAATGTTCTCGCCGTGCCGCTTGCGATTGGAGGCTTTGTGACGCCGATGGTCGCCGCCATCGCCATGTCGATGAGCTCGCTGGTGGTGATCGCCAATTCGCTCCGTCTGGCGGGGGCTGCCAAATGAGCATCGTTGCGTTCCTGATCCCCGTCGCGCTCGGCCTTGGCCTGCTGGGCCTTTGCGCCTTTTTCTGGGCGCTCAGGAACGGCCAGTTCGACGATCCGGAAGGCGCGGCCAACCGCATCCTGATGGATGAGGATGAGGATGAGGACGAGGAATGAAGAAGCTGGCGATTTTCGGTGCGTTGGCGCTGGTTCCCGCCATGATAGGGCCGATCGAGGCAGCCGCCGCCGCCACGCTGAACACGAAGCTGTGCACTGGAGGAACCATCGCCGTCCCCCTGGGCGATCCACCTCCGCCGGGCACAGCCGCCACACCTTGCTGCGCCAAAGGCTGCCGATCTTCGGAATCCAAACGCCGGATTGATCGGGGACAATGATCAAATCCCGCATTGCTGCGAACCAGCATGCATGTGGCCATATCTACCAGACCTTCTGGCAACGCCGGTGCCGCGTTACACCAGCTTCCCCACAGCCGCCGAGTTCGGCCATGATGTGGGCCCGGCGCACTACGAAATGGCAATCGCCGGGGTTGCGGGGGATATCTCGCTCTATATCCATATCCCGTTTTGCGAGCGCATATGCTGGTATTGCGGGTGCAACACCGGCGCGGCCAACCGCAAGCAACGTCTGACGAGCTATTTGGAGGCGCTGCATCGCGAGATCGAGCTGGTTGCGGCATTGCTTCCGCAGGGGGCAAAGATACGCCGCATCGCTTATGGCGGAGGCAGCCCCAACGCCATCTCGCCGGACGACTTCCTGCGCTTGCATCACGCCTTGGGCAGGCAATTCACATTCGACGCGCCGACCGTCTCGGTTGAACTGGACCCGCGATCGCTCGACAGATCATGGGTCGGCGTGCTTTCCGACATCGGTGTTTCCAATGCCAGCCTCGGCGTGCAGACTTTTGCCGTGCATTGCCAGGAGGCGATCGGGCGAATCCAGCCGCTCTGCATGATCGAACACGGCGTACGCATCCTGCGCGAAGCCGGCGTCGGTTCGATCAATTTCGACCTGATGTACGGCCTGCCGGGGCAGACATGGCAAGACCTCCACGATACGCTCTCCCTGGCCTCGGATTTCGCGGCCAGCCGCATCGCGCTGTTCGGATATGCCCATGTGCCGCACCTGATCCCGCGGCAACGCAAGATCGACGCGAGGGCGCTGCCCGGCAGTGCCGAGCGCTTTGCCCAGGCTGCAGGCGGACACGAGTTCCTGCTCGGGTGCGGTTACCTTCCTGTCGGCTTCGACCATTTCGCGCTGCCGGGCGACCCGCTGGCGCAAGCGGCAGTGCTGGGCCGGGTGCGGCGCAACTTCCAGGGCTTTACGGATGACCCGTCCGATGTGCTGATCGGCCTCGGAGCCTCGGCGATCAGCAGCTTTCGCGGCCTGCTTTCGCAGAACGAGAAGAATTCGGGCCGTTATCGCATGATGCTCTCGCAAGACCGCTTGCCGGTATCCGCAGGCAAGGCGCGCAGCGCGGAGGACCAGCGGCGCGGAGCCGCGATCGAGAGCCTGCTTTGCCGGCATCATGCGAGCGTCGATCCGGCAATGCTGCAATCGGCCATGCCCCGGCTAACGCCCTATCTCGATGCCGGCCTGTGCCATATCGACGGCACCACCCTGATCATTGCCGCCAATGCCTTGCCCTATGCACGCAGCATTGCCGCCGCTTTCGATCCCTATCGCCAGGATTCGGCCCGCCGTTTCAGTTCGGCGGTTTAGGGCTCTTCAGACTCTGCCATTCGGAGAAGAGGCGAATCCCAGCGCAGGCTGGGATCTCGTTCCTGAGGCCCGGCGCGTGCTGCCGGAGGCCCCTGCCTGCGCAGGGGCTCATCTAATGGGGGTTCTAAAACTCATGCGGCCAGCTTGCCGGCGTCGGCCCAGTTTCCGTGCAGGCCCTGGCGCAAGCGGATGGGCAGCATTGCGCGGCAGATCGGCCCTTTCGCGACATCGAGCGCATCGAAGATGCAAAGGTCCGAGTAATTGGTGACGTGGTTGTCGACCAGCGCAACGAGATAGCCATCGCCTTCGGGTGCATCCTTCGAACGCGGAATGAAGCACGGCTCCTGCAGCGAACCG
>DASWIR010000451.1:0-8804 GCA_036397575.1 Alteraurantiacibacter sp.
CCATATTTCCGCCGCCGGGGCCAATGCGCGCTCCAAGAATTTCTACCTGAAGACCAAGGGCGAAATAGAAGCGGAACTGCAGGCGCTGAAGCTGCCCAGGCTGGACATTCTTCGTCCGGGCCTGATTCGCGGCAGCCGCAAAGGCGATATCCGCCCGCTCGAATTGCTCGGCAAGCTCGCCAGCCCGCTGACCGATATGGCGATGACGGGCGACCGCGTGCACTACCATTCGGTGTCGGTCGAAATGCTCGCCGAGGCAGCGCTGCAATTCGCCAGCGAAAAGGCGCGCGGGCGCTTTACTCACGAATATGAGGCGATCCGGCTCGCCTCCAAGCGTTTCAATTACTGAAGCTTTGGTGGCGCTGCCGGCCCCCTCGCGTTAGGAACGCGCCGGAGGGGGAGGGGCCATGATCCAACGCATAGCCGAGCGCGCGACCGGCCTGTTTGCGGTGTGGACCGTGCTCGGCACGATCTGGGCCTGGTTCGTTCCGGCACATTTCACCTGGGTAACGAGCGGCGCGATCCAGCCTTTCGGCCAGCCGCTGGTCAGCGTCCTTTTGGGCGTGATCATGCTGGGCATGGGAATCACGCTCGATCTGGAGGATTTCCGCCGGGTCGCCGCCATGCCCCGCGCCGTGCTTGCAGGCGTCGTGCTGCAATTCACGATCATGCCCATGGCGGGCATTGCGCTGGCCCTCGGCTTCGGGCTTGAGACAGGCCTCGCGGTCGGCCTGATACTCGTTTCCTGTTGCCCGGGCGGCACCGCCTCGAACGTAGTGACATATCTTGCGCGGGCGAATCTCGCCCTGTCGGTCACGATGACCATGGCATCGACGCTTGTCGCCATCGTGCTGACGCCGCTGCTGACCGGCTGGCTGGCGGGCGTGTTCATCGAGATCGACCGCTGGGCGCTTTTCCGTTCGATGGTGGCGATTGTGCTGGTGCCGGTGGTCGCGGGCGTGCTGCTCAATCGTTATCTGCCGCAAGCGACGCGGCGCATGACCGTATTCTCGCCGCTCATCTCGGTCATCGTCGTGGTGCTGATAGTCGGCGCGATCATCGCCTCTTCGAAGGAGCTGATCGAGGCTCATTTCGGCACGCTGCTGCTGGCGATTTTCCTGCTCCATGCGGCAGGCTTCGCGCTTGGTTACCTGATCGCCAGGCTGCTCCGCTTCGGCATGGCGGAACGGCGCACGATCAGCATCGAAGTCGGCATGCAGAATAGCGGGCTGGGCGCGAGCCTGGCTTCGGCGCCCAGCTTTGCCGCACAATTCAATTTACCGATGCAGGCTGCTCTTGCGCCCGTGCCCAGCGCGATTTCTGCAGTCTATCATGTGGTGATCGGGAGCATTCTGGCCGGGATCTGGGTGCGCAGCAAAGGAAGCGGGGATGATTGAGAAGAAATCCGCTCCGGCCGCGCTGCGCAATCGCGAGCCGATTGCCGATGTGCTCGCGGAAGAACTGCCCTCAAGCGGGACCGTCCTGGAGATCGCCAGCGGCACGGGCGAGCATGCGGCCTTCTTTGCAACGCGCTTCCCGCATCTCGAATGGCAGCCGACCGATCCCGACCCGGAAGCCTTGGCATCGATCGAGGCATGGCGCGGCGAAGCGGACCTGCCGAACCTGCGCGCGCCGGCCGCGCTCGATGCCGCATCGCCCGAATGGCCGATAGAGGGCGCCGATGCGATGCTCTGCATCAACATGATTCATATCAGCCCATGGGAAGCGAGCAAAGGGCTGTTCGCCGGGGCCGCGCGGCTGCTGCCGAAGGGCGGCAAGCTATTGCTTTACGGACCATACCTCGAAGACGACGTCGAGACGGCGCAGTCCAATCTCGACTTCGACGCCTGGCTGAAGGCGCGCGATCCGCGCTTCGGTCTCAGGAATATTGCAGATGTCGATACGCTCGCGGCGCGAAACGGGCTGTCCCGCTCACGCCGCGCCGAAATGCCGGCCAACAACCTTACGTTGGCTTATTTAAAGCTCTGATTTTCCTGTCAGTCGTTGATGATTTCGTCGCCTCCCTCACCGACTGATTCGATATCGTTGCCAAGCCCCTTCACCGTGTTGCAGGCGGTGACGGCAAGCGCGGCGCTGCCGAGGGCGATTGCTAGAATGAATTTGCGTAGCATGATTGCGTTCCTGTTTATTTATTGAGCGGCGAGGGAGAAACGGTGCGGCAGTGCTGCAGTTCCCCTTACGCTATGGGTTTCCCCTCATAACGAGGCTGCTCCTGCCGCCTTGCTGCGTGCAAGATAATGCTCACGCCAGGCAATGACCAGTCCGGCGCCGACAATAAGCGGCACGCCGAGCCAGGTGGTCGCCGGCGGGAGCTGGTCCCAGATCAGCCAGCCGTAAAGTGTCGCCCAGAACAGCATCGAATAGTCCATCACGATCACGCTTGCGACCGCCCCCAGCCGCAATGCGAGCGTCAGGAGCAATTGCCCCACCGTGCCGGTGACGCCGATAGCGCCCAGCAGCAGCCAGCCACCCAGATCGTGAGCCTGGTGAACGAAAGGCAGGGCGAGGGCGAGCACCGGCGCGCTGATTGCCGCGAACCAGAAGACGATCGTAGTCGCGCTCTCGGTCTTGCCGAGATCGGCTACCTGGATCGAAATCAATGCGACCATGAATGCGCCGGACAGTGCAATGGCCGCGCCGTATAACGGGAAATCCGCGCTGCCCGGCTGGGCGATGATCAGCACTCCGGCAAAGCCCAGCAGCACTGCCGCCGAGCGGTAGATGCCGACCTTTTCCCGCAGGATCAGAACCGAAAGGATCACAGCCCAGATCGGTGCGGTGAAGCCGAAGGTCGTCGCCTCGGCGAGCGGCAGCAGGATTACCGCGCCGAAATTGCACACCATGCCGATCATGCCATAAACCGCACGCCTCGCATGAAGCCATGGCCGATGCGTCGCCAGCATGGCGAGGCCGCCTGTGGCCATGGCCCAGGCGGCGACCAGCGGAATGCTCAGGAACTGCCGCCAGAACAGGATTTCCATGAACTGGATGCCGCGCGCATTGGCCAGCTTGATGAGCATCGCCATGGTCGCCAATGCGGCAATCGCACCCAGCCGCACGAGCAATGCGAGGGATGGACGATGCAGGATGGGAGGAGATTCCATCGCCCCGCTCTAGCCCGGGGCAGGCGCAGCGCAACTATTGCCGCGCAGTTTGATGCGCCCCATATGCCCGCGCGATGATCGACCGGATCGTAAACTTTCTCACTTTCGCCAGTGATGCCACCGAGCTGGCAATAGCGGGCGCGGCGTTGCTGCTGATCTCGATTCTGGCGCTCGTGGCCGATCGCCGCCAGCTCAAGCGCAAGCGGATCGACGCGGTCGGCTGCATGCCCTGGACCGCACTGTTCCTCATCGCCGCGATCTGCGGTGTTTCCCTGCTGACACTGGCAGTGAAAGGTTGGGCGGCGGGTTAGGGTCTTTCCGACTTAAATCGAGGCATCACATATTTGTGAGTCCCTGCGGAGGCAGGGATCTCGTGCCATACTCGTGGTGCTTGCGGCTCTAGGCGGCGATCTGCCTCTGTTGCCATCGCCCCCGATTATGTATCCTCTGCCGTTGAATGGAGAGGAGATTCCGCCATGTCCTTGAAGTCGATGATCGCCGCCACTGCGCTGCTGGGCGCGTCTGCAAGCCTGGCGCAGGAGCCGGAAGCTGAGGCGGTTGCCAGCAACGCACAATCGCTCGCGCCGGTCGATCTTAAGGAATGGGAAGTGCCTTGGGAAAACACCCGCCCGCGCGATCCCTACGCGGTTTCGGAATCGGAGGTCTGGTTCGTGGGGCAGGGCGGGCACTACGTCGCGATGCTGAACCCGCAGACCGGCGAGTTCGACCGGATCGATCTCGACGACGCGACCGGTCCGCATAACCTCATCGTCGGGGACGACGGTACGATCTGGTATGCCGGCAACCTGGCCGCGCATATCGGACGGATCGATCCCGAGACTCGCGAGATCGAGAAGATCGCGATGCCCGATCCGGCGGCACGCGACCCGCACACGCTCATTTTCGACGCGGCGGGCGATATCTGGTTCACCGTCCAGGGCGGAAATTTCATCGGCAAGCTGGTTCGCGAGACGCACGAGGTTACGCTCGTCCCCGTCCCCACCGAGCGTTCGCGGCCCTATGGGATCGAGATCGCCTCGGATGGTACGGTATGGGTGGTGCTGCTCGGCACCAACAAGCTTGCCTCGGTCGATCCGCGAACCATGGAACTGACCGAATACGATTTGCCGCGGGAAGAGGCTCGCCCGCGCCGCATAGGCCTCACCGATGATGGCCGCGTTTGGTATGTCGACTTTGCCGGCGGGATGCTGGGTGCCTACAATCCCGCCGAGAAGAGTTTCGAGGAATGGGCTGCGCCGTCAGGCGCCGAGTCCCGGCCCTACGGCATGGCGGTGGATGGCGACAACCGCATCTGGTTCGTCGAGACCGGCGTCAGTCCCAACCGTTTCGTCGGCTTCGATCCCGCGTCCGGCAGCTACTTCGCTGCGAGCGATGTGGCATCGGGCGGCGGCTCGGTGCGCCACATGCATTATCACGAGCCGACCAACACGATCTGGTTCGGAGCGGACACCAATACGATCGGCCGCGCCGCGCTCGATTAGGAACGGAGACTAGCTGGGCTGCTGCGGCAGCCGCGTTGCGACCTGCCGCCGGTCATGTCGGCCATGCCGCAATCAAAAATCGCGGCTCCACCGTACCACGATGCCTGTGTCGTCCGGCGAGTTCGCATAGTGGCCCGGCTGGCGGCGGTAGAACGCGCTCGCCTGAGCAAAACCGCCAAAAAATGGCCCGCGCCAGGCGATCTCTCCCATGACTTCACGGCCCTTCGGAGCAAGTGACAATCGGTGAAGCGCATAGACCGGTTCGAGCGTGAAATAGTCGAACGCAACCGGCAGGTTCAGAGCGAGCCCGCCGCTCTCGACCCTGAGCGGTTGAGCGACGCGAAAACCTAGCCTGTCGAACTTTCCGAACACACCTGCGCGTTCGATATCGAGCGACCAGGACTGGCTCGACATCCGGGAGTTGCCGGTAATGAACTGGCCGGCATCGGCTTGGGTGAGTCCGTTACGAATCGCCCCGCCCAGGCGCCAGCGCGGGGCAAAGCTCCACCCGGCATCGATATCGAGAAACAGGGTTTCCGCGCCGCTCACGCCCATTCCGTCGTGAAACTGTGCGCCGAGGATAGTTTTCGCTTCGCTCACCCAGGTTAGTCCGAGCGAGACATCGATCGGTCCCCAGACACGGTCGCCCGCGATGCCGAAGCTGCGCACCTTGCCGCTCTGGTCCCGGCGCACGGCGCTTTCGGCGGATGCCCACGGTGCGCCGGAGAGAACTTGCCCGCTTTCTGCAGAAAAGGCCAAACCCCACGGGCCGGTTTTGCGGCGCAATGCAAAAGCGAGGTCGGTGATACGGAACATGCCGTCATGGGCCGCCGCATCTTGCGCGACCAGGAATGCCGGCCGGTCCTGACCCTGCATCTGCGCGACCACGCCGCGAGCGGTCTCGGCAAAGGCGAAGCCGATCTGCAGATCGGGCGCCAGTCTCTGCACAACTCGCCCGGCGAGCACGCGTGCAGCCCTAGCTTCTTCTTCGGTAAGCCTCAGCTCGCCTGTCCACGGCTGGCGCGTCTCGTCCGTGGCATCGAAAGTAAAGGCAATCGAAGTGTCTGTATCGCCGAACCCTACCGAGCGTGTCTGCGCACGCAGGGCGCCATGCAATTGGTTGGGCAATTCTGCGCCGCGCATGTTTGCAGCGAGATCGACCACATAGGCACGGCTGTATTTGTCGAGCACCACGGCCTGCAAAGACTGGCCGGCGAGCGCATCGCCCATCGATATCGAGCTGACAGCAGTGGTGTCGGACAAGGGCATTGCGGAAACAGCACCCGGAAGCTTGGTCGTGCCCCGCGGGGCAAAGGCCGCGGCAATATCCAGAATGCCCGCCCCATAGGTCCGATCGGGGCCGGGATCGCCGGCGTCGAAGGCGCTTTCGAGCAGAATTTCCACGATTTCCTTGCCGGAAAGGTGCGGAAACGCCTGTGCGAGCAGGGCGACCGCACCCGCCACCTGCGGTGCCGAGAAGCTTGTCCCGCCGATATATTCTGGTGAGCCGGTGCGTCCGGTGAAGAGTTCTCCGTCGTAGTAGATGCAGCAGATGTTCTCGCCCAGCGCCGTGATATAGCTGTCGCTGTAGCTGCCCGCACGGTTGGAGAAGCTCGAGATCCGTCCCTGCGAGTTGACGGAACCGGCAATGATCACGCCGCCAGGTCCAGCATCTGCGAAAGATTGCGCAAAAATCAGGGGGTTGCCTCCGTCGATGCCGCCATTGCCCGCGCCTTGATTACCGGCGCTTACGACTATGATCACGCCCGCGGCAACTGCGCGCCGGACCGCTGCCAGGACTTCTGACGCGGCGGGCACGGTGTCGCTGACCGAAAGGTTGACCACGCGCGCTCCGCTGGCAATGGCCTGGTCGATCCCGGCTGCAATCGACGCGGAGGCGATGCCGCATCCCGCATCGAGCAGCGGGTTCCCCACTGTACAGTTGCCGGGCACTTCGCCGCGCAGCGCGAGCAGTGTCGCATCATAGGCAATTCCCATGATGCGGGAATTGTTACGCCCGGCGGCTGCGACCAGGGCAACGTGGGTCCCGTGATAGCCGTCGCCTTCGACGGAACGGTTTTGCAGCACATCCTGAGAATCCGGGTGCAATCGCCCGGCGAATTCCCCCGTGTCGAGGTCCATCCCGTCGTCGATAACTGCAAGAGTGACCCCCTTGCCTGTAAAACCAAGCTGCCAGGCAGCCTCGGCATTATGGAAATCGGGGCCATCGGAATTCTGGAACTCCGCAGTATTGAATTGCGACGGAACTGCACCTTGCGGCGGCGGCTGCGGCGACGTTGGCGTTGGGGTAGTGGGCGTCGGCGATGGTGAGGGAACGGGAGGGGGGTTTGGAGCGCTAATCGGCCCGCTCCCCGATCCGCCGCAGGCTGCCAGCAGTGCAATCGCTCCTGCCGCGCTCCATGAGTGCGCTAGGCGCATGTCGGCGAGTTTCATATTTTTGCCCCCTGACTCCCAACCGGCCCCACGCTCGAAAGAACATGAAGTCGGCCAGACTGAACAATGTTTCACAAGAAGATTTGCAGGACAAGTATGGGAGCGTGTTTTCTCGCATCGTGGAATGGATCGGCAGCGAATATTTCATTTTCCTACATCGGCGAGATCTGTCTTAAGCTCGCGGATGAAGAACTGGCCCCCACATGTTCGTCGCCGGCCGCGCCATATCCGCGTGCCTGCATTCTCCCCTGTGCCGCTGCGCTCGCGCGCCGATGGCTGGACACCGCAGCGCCAGGCCGATTTCCTCGGCGCGCTGGCCGAAATCCGCTCCGTCCTTGCCGCCGCGCGCCGCGTGGGGATGTCGCGCGAGAGCGCATACCGCCTGCGCCGGCGCGAGGATGCGGGGAGTTTCGCCGCGGCCTGGGATGCGGCGCTGGGCTGTGCTGACACGGCCCGCCGGAAGGTCACATCGCAGGAGCGTGCGCGGCGCGCGGTCGAGGGCCTGCTGAAGCCGCATTTCTGGAAGGGGAAGCACGTCGGGACCGAGCGAAAGGCCGACATTTCCGCGCTTCTCGGCCATGTTGCGGCGCTCGACCGCGCACAAGCGAAAGTGGACGCGGCGCACCGAAAGGCACAGAGTTTCGGTGCCGGTTTCGTGTCAATCAAAGGGTGTCATTCCGGCCTGAGCCAGGATGACGATGGTGGATTGGAGGAGGCGCCTTACAGGCAGGCTTCCAAATACGCCTGATCGAAGCCGAACATCCGCGCCTTCTCGAGCGTGTAGGGGCGCAGGCCCGATGTACGGAATTCACCGAGGATTTTCCCGTCTTCGCTCTCGTCCAGATATTCGAAGTTGAAAAGCTCCTGCGTCACGATGACCTCGCCTTCCATGCCGATCACCTCGGTGATGTTGGTCGTGCGGCGCGAACCGTCGCGCAGGCGCTTGACCTGGACGATCAGGTCGACCGATTCGGCGATCTGGCGGCTGATGGCTTCCTTGGGGATCTTGATGTCGCCCATCAGGATCATGTTCTCCATACGGCCCAGGCACTCGCGCGGACTGTTGGCGTGAAGCGTACACATCGAGCCGTCGTGGCCGGTATTCATCGCGGCGAGGAGATCGAAAGCCTCGGCGCCGCGGATTTCGCCCAGGATGATGCGGTCGGGGCGCATACGCAGGGCGTTCTTCACGAGGTCGCCGATGGTGATGGCGCCCTGGCCTTCGAGGTTCGGCGGGCGGGTTTCGAGCGGCAGCCAGTGCGGCTGCTGCAGGCGAAGTTCGGCCGCGTCTTCGATCGTCAGCACGCGCTCGCCGGGGTCGATCATCTTCGACAGGGCGTTGAGCATGGTCGTCTTACCGGAGCCGGTACCGCCCGAGATGACCACGTTCATCCGGCAGGCGCCGGCGATCTTGAGGCAGGTCGCCATTTTCTCGCTCATCGAACCGAAGTCCTTGAGCATGTCGATGGTGATCGGCTTCTCGGAGAACTTACGAATCGAGATCGCGGTGCCGCGCAGCGAAAGCGGCGGTACGATCACGTTCACACGAGAGCCGTCCTTGAGGCGGGCGTCGGCGAGCGGGGTGGTCTGGTCGACGCGGCGGCCGACCTGGTTGACGATGCGCTGGGCGATCTGGAACAGGTGCGATTCGTCGCGGAAGCGGATCGAGGCAAGCTGCAGCTTGCCGCCTTTTTCGATGTAAGTCTGGTCCGGGCCGTTGACC
>DASWIR010000452.1:0-2533 GCA_036397575.1 Alteraurantiacibacter sp.
GCCAAAATGCTTCATGAGGTGACCTGCGGCATCTTCCAGCAATTCGCGCGGTGGCGGGCGCTCGCCGCCGTTGAAATCGTCCCACATCGGCCGACGCAGGACGATGAGAGCGAGGGAATCGGCTGCACCGGTGCCATCCGAATCCATGTCCCACGCCGCGAGCAGTTTCTGCGCCTTTTGCAGTTCCGGTTCGCCCGGCAGATCGAGCGCAGCGATACCGTCCAGCACTTCGGCGACGTAAATCTCGCGTTCCCAGCCGGTGTCGTATTTTATCCGTTTGAGCCGCTCGAGCGTTATCGGGCCCGGCTCCGACAGCAGCTTGTCGGCGCGGATCGCGCGGTTGGTCCTGCCCATCTCGATCCCGAGTTCCGCCGCAAACCCCGCGGGATCGAGATTGCTGCCTTCCCCGGCCGCCGAAAAGGGCGTGTTGTTGGAATTGAACAGCCAGCCCGAGGCCGGATTCTCATATTGCGGCAAGGCGGATAGCGGCACCGTGTTTTGCCAGATCAAGTCGGACCGGTTGCCCGGCACGACGCCGCGCCAGTCGGCGCCCGTGGGACGCGCGGGGATTGCGGCATTGTAGATAAACGCAATTCGCCCGGTCTCATCGGCATAGATGAAATTGGTCGAAGGGATGCGCCGGCTGGCGAGGATGGAGCGCCATTCGGAATAATCGCGCGCCTTGTTGAGGTGAAAATAGCCGTCGATCTGCTCGATCGTATCCATCCCGCCATAGCGGATGGCGAAATATCCGTTGGTGTTCTTCAGCACCGGGCCGTGCACGCTTCGCAGCACTTCGCGCCGGATCGGAAGCACCAGCGGGCCGAACCGGACGGGAAGCGTTACGGTGTGCCGCTCAATTTCGCGCCATTCGCCGTCCAGCCGGTAACGCCTTCCGCTCTCGTCCATTTCCAACTCGTAGACGTCGATCAGGTCCGGCCGGTTTACGGTGTTGGTCCAGCCGAGATGCTCATTATGGCCCAGCAGCGGGAAGGGCGCGCCAGGGAAAGTTGCTCCGGCAAAGTGCCAGCCTTCGCCGCTCTCGACGACCAGCTCGTACCAGGCGACGCCCCCGCGGAGCGGCTGGTGCGTGTTGGAGACGAGCCGCGTCACGCCGTCACCGGATTTTTCCGGTGCGATGGCGAAGGCGTTGGAACCGAGTTCGGCTCCGTCCGCGCCCAGCGGAACCGGCAGGGCAAGCTCGGATTGCGGAATTGGGGGACCATGCTCTTCCGGCAGCTCGCGGCCTTCAGCCAGCGCGCCGATCACATTGTCGAGCTGGAAGAAAAAGGGCTGGCGCAGGGCGAAACCGGTCGCGATATCCATCGCGTTCACCGGGAACAGCCGATCGAGCTTCACTTCGTCCGGATGCGCGGCGGCATAATCGTTGAGGCCGCCCGCATAGGCATCGAGAATGGCGCGTACATCCTCGGGCAACTTGCCGATCTCGCGTTCCGCGATCTTCCGCGCGCCGAGCAAATGGTAGATGTAGTCGACCGGCGCTCCCGCCTGGCCTGCAATCGCGCCATAGCGCCCGCGCGTCATCGCCAGCACATCCTGCAGCGTGAAGAAGTCGTCTTCCGCATGGGCACGGGCGATCCCGTAGGCGACATCCACATCGCGCCGCCCATAGATATGCGGCACGCCATATTCATCGCGGATGATCTCGGCGGAGTATTGCGCAGGGAGTGGAGCTTCGTGGCGGGTCGCGGCGAACGGCTCCCACACCATCAGCGCAATCAGGAGCGCCAGCACGATCCCCAATACCGCCCATGCGGTTCGCACCACCCATTTTCGGGCCATTTTCCCTCCCCGGCCTCACTCCGCCTTGCCTTGCGCCCTCCACCGAACCAGAAAGGTTTGGGCGGAAACGGAGATATCGATGACCTATCGCACTTCCCGCATGATTGCAGCATCTGTACTTGCCTTGACCCTGATTGCCGGTGCACCGGCCAATGCCCAGGATGTGATGGGCTCCGGCATTGCCGCCAGCGAGGCGGAGAACAGCGCTGCGCGCGAGATCCGCTGTGCCGCGGACGGCCCGCAAGGCGCGGCGCTTGCGATCATTGCTCCCGGCGGAATGCTGCCGGCAGAAACACCGCTCTCCGATGGCGAGCGGGCAGCGGTCCAGTCGGCGATCGCCAGCGCCGAATTCGAAGGCAAGCAAGGCGAGACGCTGTCGCTGCGCGGGATCGGCGCATGGCCGGCCGTGCTGCTGGCCGGCATCGAGGAAGCGCCCGACGCCAATGACTGGCGCGAGACCGGAGCAGAGCTGGCGCAAGGGCTGAAAGGGGAAAGGCATGAACTGGCGATCGTGGGCATGGGCGATGCCGCAGCCACAGCGGAGGCGGCGATGGGTTTTGCTCTCGGGCAATACAGCTTCGACCGCTACAAGAGCGGCAGCGAGGACGATGGGACTGCTCCGGCGGCAGTGTTCACCGGGTCGCAGGCCGAGGCAGCTCGTGCCCTTTGGCAGGCTCGCCAAAGCCATCTCGCAGAAGCCGTGCGTTTCGCTCGCGACCTCGTCAACGAA
>DASWIR010000453.1:0-5168 GCA_036397575.1 Alteraurantiacibacter sp.
GCTTGCCCATTCTGTCGGTGCGCTGCTGCTGCTCGACGGATGTCAGGCCGTGCCGCGCATGAATGTCGATGTGGCGGCGCTCGATTGCGATTTCTATGCCTTCAGCGCGCACAAGCTCTACGGCCCGACCGGTATCGGTGCGCTCTGGGCACGCGTGGAGATCCTCGCCACTATGCCGCCTTATCAGGGCGGCGGGTCGATGATCGACCGGGTGACTTTCGAGAAGACCACTTACGCCCCCGCGCCGCAGCGCTTCGAGGCGGGCACGCCCGCGATTGCCGAGACGATCGGCTTCGCGGCGGCGGCGGACTATGTCGAGGCGATCGGCCTTGAGCGTATCCACGCGCATGAACAGGCGCTGGTCGCGCAGCTGCGAGCAGCGCTCGGCGCGATGAACGATGTGAGGCTGTTTGGGCCCGACGACGGTGCGGGAATCGTCAGCTTCGCGATAGATGGGGTTCACCCGCACGATCTCGGCACCATATTGGATGAAGAGAATGTCGCGATCCGGGCGGGGCATCATTGCGCGCAGCCGCTGATGGACCGTCTCGGCGTCCCCGCCACGGCGAGGGCCAGTTTCGGACTTTACAGCACTTCGGACGATGTCGCCGCCCTCCTTCGCGGTATCGAACGGACCAAGAGGATTTTTGCATGAGCAATGGGGAGCGAAACCTGAAGGTGGAGGAAGTGGACGGCGTCGCGCCGCCGCCGCGCGCACGCGTGGAGGATGCGCAGGAAAGCGCCTCCGAAACGCTCGACCGCAAGAAGGACTATCTCGCCGGCTTCCTTGCGCAGAAGCCGCAAACCTCCGCGGCGGGAGAGCCGGGCGGCGATCTTTACGAGGAGGTCGTCGCGGCGCTCAAGGAAATCTACGATCCGGAAATTCCGGTGAACATTTACGATCTCGGGCTGATTTACGGCGTGGAGGTGTCGCCCGATGCCGATGTCGCGATCACCATGACGCTGACGACGCCGCATTGCCCTGTGGCCGAAAGCATGCCGGGCGAAGTCGAACTGCGTGCCTCCAGCGTTCCAGGTGTTCGCGATGCCGAAGTCAATCTCGTGTGGGATCCGCCCTGGGACCCTTCCAAGATGAGCGACGAGGCCCGCCTCGAACTGGGGATGCTATGATGATGCTTCGAGACGCTCGGACATCTGTCCTCGCTCCTCAGCACGAACGGAGTTGGTAAAATGAATAAAGAAACCGCTTATCCTGAGGAGGGCGCGAAGCCGAAGGCTGAGCGGCCGTCTCGAAGGACTGCTGTCAACCTGACGCAGGCCGCGGAGCAGCGCATCGCCGATCTGATGGCCAAGGCCCCCGCCGACGCTGTCGGGGTCAAGCTTTCGACCCCGCGCCGCGGCTGTTCGGGCCTTGCCTATTCGGTCGACTATATCACCGAGGAACTGGCCTTCGACGAGAAGATCGAGACGCCCGGCGGCACTTTCTACATCGACGGGGGGAGCGTGCTCTATCTCGTGGGCAGCACAATGGACTGGCGGGAAGACGATTTCGCCGCCGGCTTCGTATTCGCCAATCCCAATGCCAAGGGCGCCTGTGGCTGCGGCGAGAGCTTTATGGTCTGACGGGGGGCGAAGCTCCGCTCGACTGATCCGTTTCCGGTTTAGGTTCAACCAACTCCGTTCGTGCTGAGGAGAGGCTGAAGCCGCAGGCTGAGGCCTCGTCTCGAAGCACGGTGGCGATACCGGTGACAGATGACCCTTCGAGACGCCTCAGCCTGCGGCTTCGGCTCGTCAGGGCGAACGGCTCTATGTACGCCGGAAAACCCCTAAGCTTCGCCGTAGCCGTGGTTGGCTTCGGCGAGGAAGGACAGCAGCGCCTTCTCGTATTCGTCGATTTCGCCGTCTTCCTCGAGCAGCGCGTCGAGCCAGTCATGCTCTTGCGGCGTGACCTTGGCATCCTCGGCGGCTTGTTCGAACACGCCCGGCTCGTCGCCTTCCTTGCCGGTCAGCGTATCGACGATCGCGGAGACGCCATCGAGCGGATTGGCCGATGCCATGCGGCGGAAAAACGAGCCGATGTGGGCACCGTCGTGCCGCATGAATTCTTCCAGCTCCAGCGCGCGGTCCGCGCTTAGTTCGCCCGCCCCGCTGAATCCTTCGAGATAGTTGGCAACGCCCTGGACGAAGAGCTCTTTCCATTCGGGGGGATTGTCGCCTTCCAGCGCCGCCTCCTTGATGCGGAAGAGGAGTTCCGCCTCGCACTTGCTCACGGCGGCCGGGCGTTCGCTGCCCGGGGCGAAGAGGATGTGGCGTAGCAGTTCGGTTTCCTCGGCAGTAATGCAGCCGGCCGGCGCGGCATTCTCGCCCTGGCGGGTCGGGCCTTCGCCTTCGGTCACGGCGCGCAGGAAGGTCTCGTGCGCCAGCACGCGCAGCGCTTCGCCGACTCTGGTCGCGCGCTCGAGGATGCGCACTACCAGCAGCAGCTCTTCCCTGCCGGGCAGCTTGCCCTGATCGGTGATGCGCGCCGCGAACCAGCGTGCGCGGGCATCGTCGACATAGCCTTTGGGCCGCGCGGAATTGACCGCATAGACGGTCATCGCCTCGACGAAGAATTCGGTCCAGCCCTGCGAGGATCCGCGCAGCTCGTCATTGGCCAGCAGGATCGTGTCGGCCTCGACCGCCGAGACGGCGCCGTCTTCCCACAGCGATTGGCGCATTTCGGCGATATCTTCGTCCGACAGCAGAGCGTCCGCCGCCTGGTCGGCCGAAATATCGTTGAATTCCTTGGTCATCTACGCCTGTCCCAGGTTTCTTCGCTGGGACATTGCAGCAATAGGCTTAAATTCCGGTTAGCGATCTTTCCGGCAAGGCTGGCCGAAACCGGTCTGGCCTATTGCCCGGAAAGCGCGATCAGGCACTGCACCCGGTCGACATCGCGCCCGTCGCTGGCGCGGCGTGCCTCGATCCAGCTGGCGGCAGGCTCTCCGCCGGGGCGGAGCGGGTAGAAATAGATATCGAGCACACAGGCCTCGTTCGCCCATTGCAGCTTGCGGGCATCGCCTTCCTCGACATTGAGCCTCGGCGTGCCGAGCATTTGCACCAGCGCCGCCTGGTTGCGGCCGATCACCGGTTCCAGCCCTTCCTGGCTCATCAGCCGCGGGGGGATGAAGCCGGCGGTGGGCGGTGCGGCTTCCACCGGGCGCTGCGCCGGGCGCGGCAGAGGCGCCGCCGGCCCGGGCCGCTCGACTTGCGGCACCGCCTGCGCGCAGCCGGCGAGAAGCGGCAGCAGCATAAGGGCGCTTTTGCCGCGCCGCTTCATCTGGCGGCCTTCCGGTGAACCAGATGCGCCGCGCTCGCCGCGCCGATCACCGGCGCCAGGAAATTGGCGAAGGGTATGGCGAGGAGCGCGGTGATCGCTCCGCCGAGGACGAAACGTTCGCCCTTTCCCAGCGGGGCGTCCTTTTCGCCCGGCACGCTGTGGGGCAGCCACGCCATGTCCTGTAATTCGCGCCCGATGAGCACGGCATTGACCGCCCAGAAGGCGATCGCCGGGCCGATCGCGGTGAACAGCAACGCGGCGGCAATCGGCAGGGCGACGAGATTGGCGATGAGCGCGCGGCCGGCGGCCTTGAGGGCATTGGAAAGCTCTTCCGTCAGCGGAATCTTGCGCCGCGCCAGATGGGCTCCCGGATAATGCCGCGCCTCGACTGCGGCGACGATATCGTCGGCATAGAACTGGACCACAGCCATAGCCACAATCCGCCAAAGCACCCACAAGCCCAGCATGGCGAGCAGGAAGGCAGCGATTTCGCGCAGGCTCTGCGCGCCCGTAAAGACGGAATCGGTCAGTCCAGCCTGCTGCAGCAGGGCATCGAATGCGACCCAGCCTGCCACGGCGAGGATCGCGAAAACCAGAATGCTAATCGCGACGCTCTTGGCGAGAATCAGCAATATACGGCTATCGGCGAGCTGGCCGACCGCAAGCAGCAGCGATGAGGCGATGGCCCGCATGAGCTCAAGCGATTGCCGCCGCCACTGGAACAAGTCAACTCGCCGCGCGGTTGCGGTGCGGCGAGGCGACGGCTATCGGCGCCTGTCCGAGACCTTTCCCCGCAATTAAAGGAGTATGCGTGAGCGAAGCGAAATACGATATCGCCGCAATCGGAAATGCCATTGTCGATGTGATGGCTCCCTGCGAGGACGCGCTGATCGAGGAACTCGATCTGGTGCGCGGCGGGATGACGCTGATCGACGCCGAAGGGGCGGAGCGGCTCTATGCCGCGATGGGTCCGGCGAAAGAGATTTCGGGCGGTTCGGCCGCCAATACGCTGGCCGGGCTGGCTGCACTGGGATCGAAATGCGCCTTTATCGGCCAGGTTGCCGAGGATCAGCTCGGTGCGGTCTTCGCGCACGATATCCGTGCCGGCGGGATTCATTTCGACACGCCGCCCCGCCAGGGCCAGCCTCCGACGGCGCGCTGTCTGATCTTCGTCACGCCCGACGGGCAGCGCACGATGAACACCTTTCTCGGCGCTTCGCAATTCCTCCCGCCCGAAGTGCTCGACCTCGATCTGATCGCCGATGCCAGGGTGCTCTATCTCGAAGGCTATATGTGGGATCCGGAGCAGCCGCGCGCCGCGATGAGGAAGGCCATCGACGCCGCCCGCGCCGCGGGGCGCGAAGTCGCCCTGACCCTGTCGGATCCGTTCGTGATTTCGCGCCATGGCGACGATTTCCGTGAGCTTCTGGCAAGTGGGATGCTTGACATCCTCTTCGCCAATCATGTGGAGCTCGCGGCGATGACCGGGACCGACGATCTCGACGAAGGGCTGGCGAAGCTCGCCCCGCAAGTGAAGACGCTGGTCGTTACGCGCAGCGAGAAAGGCGCGGTCGCGCTCGAAAATGGAGAACGCGCCGAAGTCGCCGCGGAACCGGTGGCGAAAGTCGTCGATACGACCGGCGCGGGCGATCTCTTTGCTGCCGGTTTCCTCTATGGCCATGTGCGCGGCGAGAACCTCGAACGGCGACTGCGTCTGGGCGGCATCGCGGCAGCTGAAGTGATCTCGCATTTCGGCGCCCGGCCCGAGGCGGACCTTAAGGCGTTGGTGTCGGAGCGGGTGGGTTAGTTCAGAGTTTCATGCCGAGCCAGATGACGGCTTCGGTCGAAGCGGAAACTATTGGATCGAGGATTTGCTGCCAAATTCCTC
>DASWIR010000454.1:0-3071 GCA_036397575.1 Alteraurantiacibacter sp.
GCTCGCCAATGCGCTGACGAAGAAGGAAACCGCCGCTGCGGCCCAGCCTGCGGAGTAGCGGCGAAACAACGAGCTTCCTTGGGAGGGGAGCCGGGGCGGGAAGGCTGGAAAACGGCCTCCCGCCCTTTTTCGTGAGCGCTAGCCGGTCGTCCCGATAATGGCGGAGAAGTCGAGAGCGCCGTTTCCGGCAGCCTCGAACGCCTCGTACAGTTCCTTGGCGCGGCGGCCCATCTGCGGATCGACGCCTGCCGTTTCGGCAGCATCCATTGCCAGCTTCAGGTCTTTCAACATCAGCGCGGTGGCAAAGCCGCCCTGGTAGTCGTGGTCGGCCGGCGTCTCCGGCCCGACGCCCGGCACCGGGCAATAGCTCGTCATCGACCAGCACTGGCCCGACGAAACCGAAGCGATATCGAAAAATTTCTGCGGATCGAGCCCGAGCTTCTCGGCCATGGAAAAGGCCTCGCAGGTTCCGATCATGTGAATGCCGAGCAGCATGTTGTTGCATATCTTTGCCGCTTGCCCGGCCCCGCCATCGCCCGCATGGATCACGGCCCTGCCCATGTCCTTCAGGACAGCCTCGGCGCGTTTGAAAGCCTCCTCGCCGCCACCCACCATGAAGGTAAGCGTGCCAGCATTGGCTGCGGCAATTCCGCCGGAAACAGGTGCATCGACCATCCCATATCCCGCTTCGCCAGCCGCATTCTCGACCGCGCGTGCCGTCGCGACATCGATGGTCGAGCAGTCGATGAAAATTGCATCTTGCGGGGCCTGACCGATCACGTCCTTGCGATAAACCGCATCGACGATCGCGCCGTTGGGCAACATCGAAACTACGGCATCTACACCGGCGACCGCTTCCCTCGCGCTACCAAAGGTCTGGCAACCATTCGTCCGGGCCGCCTTCAGCGCCTCTTCTGAGAGATCGAAAGCGCGCACCACATGTCCGGCCTCCGCCAGATTTGCGGCCATGCCGCCGCCCATATTGCCGAGGCCGATAAAGGCGATATCCATGCATTCTCTCCGTCATCCCAGTGAAAACTGGGATCGTTTTCAGTCAGGTCGGACCCTCCGGCACCCGATCCCAGCTTTCGCTGGGATGACGCGCGCTACCGCCCCTTCCACTTCCCCGGCCGTTTCTCGACGAAGGCGCGCATCCCCTCCGCCTTGTCCTCGGTAGCAGTGAGAATCTGGAACAGCCGCCGCTCCAGCCTTATGCCTTCCGAAAGCGTCGTCTCGAAGGCGGCATTGATCATTTCCTTGTTCACCATCGCGGCCATGGGCGGCATCTCCGCGATCTTCGTCGCGGTCTTGAGGGCCTCTTCCAACAGGCTCTCATGCGGTACCACGCGCGCCACCAGCCCGCTGCGTTCAGCTTCCTCTGCGCCCATCATCCGCCCGGTAAGGCACATTTCCATCGCCTTGGCCTTCCCGATGGCACGAGTGAGCCGCTGGGAACCGCCCATTCCCGGCCCGACGCCCAACGTGATCTCCGGCTGGCCGAACTGCGCCTTGTCCGATGCAATGATGAAGTCGGCCATCATCGCCACTTCGCAGCCGCCACCCAGCGCGTAGCCGTTCACCGCTGCGATCCACGGCTTCCTCGTCGCGACTACGCCGGTCTGCCAACCGGAAAAGAAATCCTGCAGGTAGAAGTCGGCTGCAGGCTTCTCGGCCATCTCCTTGATGTCGGCACCCGCCGCAAAGGCCTTATCGCCGCTGCCGGTGAGAACCAGGCAATGCTGGCTTTCATCCGCATCGTAGGCGCGGAACGCATCGATGAGCTCGGCCAGCACTTGCGAATTGAGCGCGTTGAGCGCCTCGGGCCGGTTGAGCGTGACCAGCGTTACCGCGCCCTTCTGTTCCACCAGGATCGTCTCGTAACTCATAGGGGCGTCCATTCCTCATCGGCGGGCAGCGGGGCGAAGATCGCGTCGAGCATTTCTTCGGTAACACCCTCGGGCATCGGCGGGTCCCATCTGGGATCGTTGGTCTTGTCGACGATCAGCGCGCGGACCCCCTCGGCGAAGTCGGGCCGCACCAGCACGCCGCTGGCGATGCGATATTCCATCCGCATCTCGTCCGCAAAATCCGTCAAATTCACGCTCTCGGCGAGCTCGCGCAAGGCGACCTTGCAGGTCTGCGGGCTCTTGGTGCCGAGCGTGTCACGCTCCTTTTGGGCCCACTCGCTCTCATCCTTTTCGAGCGATCCCAGTATTTCTTCATAAGTGTCCGAGACAAAGTGATGCGCAATCCGCGCCGCATTCCTTTCGATCCGTGCCTCAGGAGGGCTGCCGGCTGACTCGGCAAGAATACCCGCAATCCGGTCTGGATGTTCGGCGATCCGCGCCTTCACTTCCGGCAGATGCTCGCTCTGGAGATAATGCGTCGCCAGTCCGGTCCACAGGCATTCCGGTCCATCCATCCGGGCGCCGGTAAGCGCGAGGAACTGGCCGATACGGCCGCCCAGGCGCGACAGGTACCATCCGCCACCGACATCGGGAAACAGTCCGATCCCGGTCTCCGGCATGGCGAGGCGAGTGTGCTCGGTCGCGGCGCGAAACTTTGCCGGCTGGGATATGCCGACCCCGCCGCCCATCGTGATCCCGTCCATGAAAACGGCCACGGGCTTGGGATAGGTGAACAACAAGTGGTTGAGCCGGTATTCGATGAAGAAGAATTCGCGGCCGGCCTTGCCGCCATCCTCAAGCGCGGATTTGCGGAGCAGAGCGATGTCGCCACCGGCGCAGAAGCCCCGCCCTTCGGTATGATCGATCATCACCGCTGCGATGACATCGTCCTCGCGCCATTCAAGCAGCGCTTCGATCATCGTCTGGCACATGCCCAGTGTCAGCGCATGGATCGCCTTGGGCCGGTTCAGCGAGATATGCCCGATCGCACCGTGGCGCTGGATCAGGACGTCACTCATACCAATTGCCCTTCGAGACGGCCTCTGCCTGCGCCTTCGGCCTCCTCAGGACGAACGGAGTGCTTCTTTTCCGCTCGTAGGGTCATTGCCGCAACAGGTCCCGGCCGACGATCATCCGCATGATCTCGTTGGTTCCTTCGAGGAT